>REEF01000904.1 GCA_007695205.1 Planctomycetaceae bacterium | reverse complement strand
GGGGAGCGAGTAGTTTCCAAACCGGGCTCCCACCGGTGCAGGACCGGTGGGGAGCCAGAGGAGAAGAGGGAAGGAAGAGGGGAGAACGTGGTTTCCAAACCGGCCTCCACCGGTACAGGACCGGTGGGGGGCGAGAGGAGAGATTCCACCGGCACAGGGCCGGTGGGGGAGACTTTACAAATCAGACTCCACCGGCACGGGGCCGGTAGAGGCTCAGCGAGGTGTTTGTGGCAGCGACGACGGAAATTTTGACTCTTACGGATGACCCGCAGTTGCAGGGCGAGCTGCAGACGGCGTCAAACGCGCTGGGCGAGGAGCAGCCGAGGCTGCGGTTCGTCTCGGACCACCCTGCGCTGATGGAATCGATCCGCTCGCGGCCGCCGGCGCTGGTGCTGGCTCCGTTCGGCGACAAGCTGTCCGAGATGTCGAACCTGGCTCGCGAACTGTCCACCTCGTCGCCCCCGATCCCGCTGGTGGCGATCTTCCGGCCCTATGGGTTCGGTGACGATGTGTCGGAGAGCAGCGTGCTGATCGACGCGCTGCGAGCCGGGGTGCGGGATTTCCTCCGGCGACCGGTGTCGACGACCGAGTTGCGTACGCTGATCGAGAACCTGGCCAACGGTGTCGGGGGCAGCGGCGATGCGACGGACAGAACGTTCGGACGGGTGGTGTCGTTCATCAGCAACAAGGGCGGGGTGGGCAAGTCGACGTTGGCGGTCAACGTGGCGGTGGGACTGGCGTTGCGGCATCCGGGTCGAGTGCTGTTGATCGACGCCTCGCTGCAAATGGGCGTCGCTTCGTCGCTGCTGGACGTCCAGCCCGAATCGACGCTGACCGACCTGGCTCACGAACGCGATCGCCTGGACGGCACGATGATCCGGCAAGTAGCGACCGCTCATCCCAGCGGGTTATCCTTGCTGGCGGCGCCCCACGATGCGATCGAGGCGATCGACGTGGACGATACGCTGATCGCGCGGGTGATCACGCTGGCGCGACGAGCCTACGATTATGTGATCATCGACACGTTCCCGATGTTCGACCGCGTGATCGTGGCGGCTCTGGACCTGAGCGACCGGGCCTATGTAGTGGTGGAAAACGTGGTGCCGACATTGTTGGGTGCGGTGCGTTTGCTGGATGTGCTGGAACGGATCGGGTTCCCGGCCGAGCGGCAGAGGCTGATTGTCAACCGCCATCAACGGATTGGCGGCAATCTGTCGTTGGCCGATGTCGCGGACCGCTTGGGCCGAGAGATCGATTACGTGCTGCCATTCGATAAGCGGGTGATCAAAGCAGCGAACGCGGGTGAACCGGTGGCGCTTCAGACGTTGCGCTTCGGCGGGTTCTCACGCGGGTTGCAGCGCCTGGTGGCCGAGATCGAAGCGCTGGGACGGATGCCTGCGGTTAGCGACGAGGTAGCAGGGTACGAGGGTGTAACGCAACGGTAAATGTCTTGATTTGCTGTATCATCCGTGCCCCGGCCTTGCCATCCGTGCTATGAGGAGAATGAAAAACTAGCACGGATGGCAAAGCCGGGGCACGGATGACAGGAAGAAGGCGGGAAATGAGTAGGTTACGATGAACGATCCGAGCAATAATCCGGCGTCTCGAGATCCGCGGCAGATGTTGTCGCGTGCGAATTTGGCATTGCCGCGCGATCATGTGCGCGCGGTGTCCAAACGTACCACGTCATCGTCGGCGATGGCCGCGCCGGCTGCGGCGTCGGGCCCGACCCGTTCGGCAGCCGTGTCGTATCTGCGGATCAAGTCGGATCTGCACCAGCAACTGCTGACGGACCTGGATCGCCGCAATCTGATCAGCGCGGGCGAGGACCAGTTGGCTGAGGTGGTCGAGGACTTTGTGGATCAGGCGCTCGAGTTGCAGGATCTCGCGCTGAACGACGGCGAGCGTCGCCAGTTGGTGGACGACCTGTTAGAGGAAACGCTGGGCGTCGGCCCGCTGGCTCCGTTGCTGGCCGATCCGGCCGTCACCGACGTGCTGGTGAACGGCCCGTACCAGGTCTATATCGAACGGTTCGGTCATCTCGAGACGACCGACGTGCGTTTCCGAGACGCCGAGCACCTGGTGCGGATCATCCAACGGATCGCCGCTCGCGTAGGGCGGCGCATCGACGAAGCGTCCCCGATGGTCGATGCTCGGTTACCCGACGGCAGCCGAGTGAACGCCACGTTGCCGCCGGTGACGATCGACGGTCCGACGTTATCGATCCGCCGTTTCGGACGCCGGCGTTTGCGGCGTGACGATTTGATGAATCTGGGCATGTTCTCACCAGCCATGCGGGAATTCCTGGCTTGGGTGGTCCGCGGCCGGAAGAACATCCTGATTTCCGGCGGAACGGGTTCGGGGAAGTCGACGTTTTTGGGCGCGGCGGCCGAGGCGATTCCGGATCGTGAGCGGATCGTGACGGTCGAAGATGCGGCGGAATTGATCCTGGACCAGCAGCACGTGGTCCGCATGGAGACTCGGCCGCCCAACATCGAAGGGTTGGGGCGGATCGCGGCTCGCGATCTGGTGATCAATGCCCTGCGCATGCGGCCGGATCGGATTATTGTGGGCGAGGTGCGTGGGGGCGAAGCGTTGGACATGCTGCAGGCAATGAACACGGGCCACGACGGCAGTCTGACCACGATCCATGCGAACAGTCCGCGCGACGCGCTGGCTCGTCTGGAGACCATGGTGCTGATGGCCGGGCTGGACCTGCCGTCGCGAGCGATCCGCGAACAGATCGTATCGGCGATCCAATTAGTGATCCATATCCGGCGTTACGAGGACGGCGTGCGGCGGGTTCAGAACATCGCCGAGATCACGGGGATGGAGGGCGATACGCCTCAGTTGCAGGACATCTTCACGTTCCGTTCGAAAGGCCGGCAGGGCAAGCGGTTGGCGGGGGATTTCGTCGCGACGGGGATCGTGCCGCGAGTGGTCGAGCAGATGCGAGCAGAGAATATCGAGGTGCCGCTGGGGATGTTTCATACCGCCCGATGACGTCGGTCGGCGGCGGGAGGAAAGAGCCGGATGCGTGGCGGGTGGTTTCTGGAGAGAGCGAGATGTTCGAGGCGATGATCCTGATCGGTTGGCTGTCAGCCGTCGCGTTGGTCGCGGCGGGTTGGCAATCGGTGCGTCGTCGCGAAGCGGCTCGACAACGCCTGATGGAATCCAGCGAGCTGACGGAACCGGGTACTCGCCCGATCGCCAGTGGTCGCCGGTTGCGACGCCGCTGGATCTGGGTTCCCTGGCTGGTAGGGACCGTCGTCGCCTTGGCCGGGTGGTGGTTCGTCGGACTGAACCCCGCCTATGTGATCGCCATCGCACTGATCGTCGGATTGTTGGGCGCCCAGGTCGAAGCGTTGGCAGCACGACAGATGGAAGCCCGTTTAGAAAGCCAATTGGCCGATGCGATCGACATCATGATCGGCGCCGTCGGGGCCGGGGCGAGTGTCAACGGGGCGATCGATGCCGCGATGGCCGAATCCAATCGCCCCTTGCGGCCGTATTTGGAGGAGATGGCAGGCCGCATTCGATTGGGCGACGATCCGAACGAGGTGTTTCGATCGCTGGCCGAACGCATCCCGTTAGAGACGTTCCTGCTGTTCACGTCCGCGATGGCCGTGCACTGGGAGGTCGGCGGTCGTCTGACCTCGACGCTGACCGCCGTGGGACGTACGATCCGGGATCGCATCGAGATCTCGCGGCGCATCCAGTCCAACACGGCTCAATCCCAGTTCTCCACGATCGCCATCATCGGGCTGACCTATTTCATCGCGGTCATCGTCTGGCGCAACGGGCCGGAACCGATGGCCGATTTTGTCACTTCGTCCTTAGGGCGTTGGTTCGTCGCAGGCTCGATGATCCTGCAGGCGTTCGGGATCGCCTGGATGAACTGGATCAGCAAACCAAGGTTTTGATGCCCATGATCGTCCGAATCCTGCTTGTCGTTGTGATCGCTGCCAGCCTGACGGCCGGCATTGTACTGATGCTGCGCTGGTGGATCCTCCACTGGCGGACTCAGCAACGTTGGTACCAGTTGACGCAAGGGGAACGCACAGCAAGCGCCGGCGACGCGGCGGGCGGCGGCAGGTCGAGTATGCAGATGCGCGGCTGGCTCGGACGCTGGTTGTACCGTGCCGGTTTTCGCGATCGTCGAGCCGGGCCCATCTTCCTTGTCGCCGCTGTGGTATCGATGGTTGCGGGATGGGGGTTGGCGTTGGGATTCATCCTGTCCGGCCTGCAGGCGGTGATGGAGCAGAACGTTGTGCTGGTGCCGGGCGGCGTTGGCGAGACGTTCCTGCCCGTCGTGTGGCTGGCGCCGTGGCTGCTGCTGCTGATGCTGGCCGCCGCGCCGTGGCTGGTGGTCCGCCGGGCCAGGCAAGAGCGTATCGAGTTGGTCGAGCAGGACCTGCCGTTGGCGTTGGAACTGCTTTCGACGTTAAGCGAGGCCGGGCTGGGGTTCGACACGGCGTTGACCAGGATCTTGAAGACGCGTCTGGCAGGCCGACCGCTGGCCGAAGATCTGCGCATGTTTCAGGCCGACCTGCTGGCGGGTCGCGCTCGGACGGAAAGCCTACGGCGGTTATCCGATCGGCTGGACATCCCTTCGGTCTCGATCTTCGTATCGTCGTTGGTCCAAGCCGAGCAGATGGGGATGGGCATCTCTCGGGTGCTGCGTCAGCAAGCCGACGACGTGCGAGCCAGACGCCGCGAGCGGGCCATCGCGTTCGCCAACGCCTTGCCCGTCAAACGCGTCATCCCGCTGGTGGTCTGTTTCCTGCCCGGCCTGTTCGTCTGGACTTTGGGCCCCGCCTTTGTCGAGCTGTTCAAGATGGTTGATGCGTTCATCCAAGTACGGAACCTGTGATCATGGCCGCCGATCACCAGTTGCGGGACGCTCAGACAGGCCAGGTACTGGTCGCTCGCTTGGAACGGGCCACGACGTTCTGGCAACGGCTGCGCGGCTTGATGTTTCGCCGTCCGCTGCAGCCCGGCGAGGGCTTGTTGATCGTCCCCTGCCGCTCGATCCACACGCACTGGCTACGTACGGCGATCGACGTGGTGTTGATGGATCGTGACGGAGTGGTCCTGAGCGTGCATCCGAACGTGCGGCCGTGGCGGATGGTCCACGGCACGAAGGACACGCATGCGGTTCTGGAAACGGCTGGGGGGCACCTGCCCGAGAGCGTCCAGGTCGGCCGACGGCTGTGCGTGACCAGTCACGCGGATGATTCACGACGGAGGTAGCCGCGTTACCTCGATGCGGGACGGCGGGCGATTCAACGCCGCTTGCAAGGCTTCCGCCTCGGCCGCCGACATCACCTGATCATCTTGGACGCGATCGATTGCATCCAGGATCTGCTGGACCTCGATACCCGGCCAGAGGACCGTGGGCGACACGTTCAGGGCAGTTGCCAGTTTCATGATCGTCTTCTTCTGTGGGCGGCAGTTCCGGTTCAGCATATTCGAGATGGCCGGTTGCCCCACGCCAATTCGCTTCGCGAGTTCTTCCTGCGTGATAGATCCGTCGTC
>REEF01000900.1 GCA_007695205.1 Planctomycetaceae bacterium | reverse complement strand
GTTGGTCGTTGGCCGAAAACGACTCCCGACCCCGTTACGTCCCCCCAGAATAAGGCGGAAATCGGTGAACGAACAAGACCAGCAGGCCCCGTATCGAGATGCCCTGTCAACGACCGGATCGTCGGAGGAAATCGACGTATTCTTGACCTGGTGCGGGACAGCGCTCGGCTGGGAGGTGGTCCCGGATGATCGCGACGTGCCCTGGTTGTTGATCCCCGCCGCACTGCAAGAGGAAGTGGGCGGCATCGAGAAGATCTCTGCTTATCCCGCAAGCGCCGTCGTCGCGGAAGCATCGGCGGACCCAACGGCGGACCCAACGGCGGTGGCTGTCCAGACGCCGTCAAGACCGACCTGGATCGAGGTGCTGCGCAAGGTAGTGGCCGCTGATCAAGCCGCGCATGCCGCTCCAGCCTCGCAACCGACCAGCGTCCACGAGCTGACTCCGCGGCTGTTCGAGGCGTACACGGTCGACGGCGGCCATGTGATGCTGGGGGGCTGCTCGCTGGAGGACCATCCGCTGATCCGCGCGACCGGGCTGGTCGGTATCGACCAGGACCGGCAGATGCTGCAACTGGTGCATCACTTTACCACCGTCGATGGTCAACCGATCGAGCCGCAACTGCTGGCCTCGTTGCATGTCGACCAACTGACGCCGCTACGACGCCCGCCCCGATTGCCACCCCCGGAGTTACCGTCCTGGGTCGCGACCGGCCGCCGGCAACTGGCCCAGGCGACGGACGATCTGTCTGCCGAGCCGCTGTTGGTTGCGATCGTCTGGTGCAAGTACCTGCGGTGCAAGCTGACCTTCGAGATCGGTGGCGTCCAGGCCGACCTGCCTTTTTCCAGTTGGGCACAGTGGCTGATCGGCGGCGACGTCAAGCCGCCGCCCTTCGTCTGCCCTCACACGGGCCGCCAGTCGTATCACGTCGTGCCGGACGATGATGGGGTGATCACGGTGGCAGAAGCGATCGCCGAGTGCGAACATACGGGGCGACGAGTTGTCGAGACCAGTCTGGCTACCTGTGACTGGACCGGGCAACGCGTGTTGCGCAGCCTGCTGGCCCCCTGTCCCGTCACCGGAAAATTGGTGATGGCCGACCAGCGAGTCACATGCGCGATGTGCGGGCAGCAGGTCAGCCCAAAGGCGTCCAGCAAAGGGCACTGCCAGGCTTGCCGCTCGTTGCACGCCGTTCGTGGCAACGACCCGCGTTTGGGGCGAGTGCTGCAGCGGTACCCGAAGCTGACGCAATGGTCGACCTGGCGGATCAGCCAGACGGATACCGCTTGGATCCTGCAAGCGTCCGCAGTGTTTCGCCGCTTGCTGGTCGTGGTCGATCGCCAGTCGCTGGACGCGCTGCACCTGGCCGAGAGCACCCTTTTTTCACGCCGCTGGTCTCCGGTCCCCGCCGACCGATGGGACCAGCTCTTAACCCCGTAGGATTGCCATCGATGACCGCCAACGATTTGGAACTGATAGAACGCAAACAACAGATGCGTCGGGCCGCGTACGACGCCCGCAATGCCCAACAGGACAAAGATCGGCTCAGCGAATTGGCCATCGCCCGGTTCGTGGCATTGCCCGAGTACCAGCGAGCACAGACCGCCATGTGGTACCTGGATTGCCGCTCCGAACTGCGAACTCGGCACGCCTTGCCCGCAGCCTTGGCCAGCGGAAAACGGATCGTCGTCCCCTACTGTACCGTCGACGACCAGGGCCAGAACAAACTGGGGCTGTGGTGGTTGGAGACGATGGACGAATTGATCGTTGGCAAGTGGCAGATCCTGGAACCGCCGCGCGAGCGATGGGGCGAGCCGGGAAAGGAAGTCGATCCGTGCGATCTGGACATCGTCATGGTCCCCGGCGTGGGGTTCAGCCGCCAGGGAGCCCGGATGGGCAACGGGCAAGGGTACTACGACCGCCTGCTGCAGCAGGTCCGGCCCGATTGCCCGCTGGTCGCCGTGTGCTACGAGAGCCAATTGTTCGACGATCTGATCGTCGCCCCCCATGACGTCTTCATGGACAAGGTGATCACCGAACAGACCGTTTACCAAGGGTCGGGAAAGCGGACCCCGTCGGCTTCTTCCGTATCGGATCGACATACTCGAGCTTGAACGATGTTGCACGACTGGTCCAAAACATCGGGTTGGGAGGGGGTCCATGACATCTGGATCGTGGAGCTTCTGCGCAACATCAAGGGCCAACTGCCAGAGCCATACCGGGCCTACATCGGGTCGGTTCCCACGCTGACCATCGGGGCAGCAACCGGGCGGCCAGACATTGCCGTCGGCCGGTGGCAACTGGAAGGGCCGCCCGATCTCGTCCAGGAATCGTTGGACGAGGAAGGCAACGCAGCCTTCGAACCGGACGAGGAAGTCGCCACCATCGTCCTGGATCCTCAAACCGCCGTTTTCGTGACCGAGCATGGCCGCCTGGTTGCCGCTTTGGAGTTGGTGTCGCCTCGGAACAAGGATCGGCACACCGCCCGCGCGACCTACCTGGCCCGCTACTTGACGTATCTGCACCAAGGCGCCAACCTGTTGCTGGTCGACGTGCATCCGCGACCACTGCAATTCTCGTTTCCCGACGCTCTGGCGGAGCAACTGCAGATCCATCAGCCGGCGTGTGCCGCCCCGTGCTCGGTGGCGTATCGAGTAGGCGAGCCGGCAGCACAAGGCGGGCGGATGCTGGCGATTTGGCGCAGATCGCTGCACGTGGGCCAACCGCTGCCGCTGATGCCGCTGCCTTTAACGATCTCTCTCGCGATCCCCGTCGATCTTCAGACTACTTACCAACGCGCGGCTGAGGACGCCTATTTGGCCTGATTCGCATCCGTTCCGGCAGCAAAGGGGTCAGGCCCCTTTTCTAGGAACGGCCCGGAGGGTGCTTCGCAGAAAAGAGGCCTGACCCCTGGTATGTCCCCGTTCATCGTAGCCTACGCATCTCCCGCCTTCTTCCCCTTATCCGTGCCCCGGCTTTGCCATCCGTGCTCGTTTTTCGCTCTGCTGATAGCACGGATGGCAAGGCCGGGGCACGGAGGATAAAGCTGCGGCGGAAGGGCATCATTGGGAAGCAGCCTATTTCCAATCCGTTTGGCCCACCACGTATCGTACCACACTGAACTCTTCCTTGGGATGGAGCTTGGATGCCGGGTCTTGGATCATGTGGAGTTCGGGGTTCGATCGGCAGTTGACCACGATGTACAGCCAGTGATCCTTGCCGAACCGCTGGGCTTTGATCCGTTCGTTGGGCGTCAACGCCACTGGGATGCGGCAAGGCGACATCGACCTGCCCAAGCTGCGCCGGGGAGAGGCTGTAAAAAAATGGGACTGGCTCCCAGCGGAAACGGCGAAAACCCTGGAAAATCAGCGGTCGCGGGGTACGGAAAAGGGCTTCACTCCTTGCGTCCGTTCTCTGGTTTCACTTGCTTCTCGGGCCTGTCTTGGATTCCGTCTATTCCCAGCCCTCACCAACGTGTTCCAGGGCGGAACGGATGACTTCGGCGTCCAGACGCAAGCCGGCCCGGGTCAGGGCCTTCATGGTTTCGGCCGCGGATTCGAGCAAGCCGCGTTTCTTGGCGCGCAACACCACTCCGAGCGTTCCGATCACCGGCACGCCGATCACATTGGCACAGACGCGGGCGGCGGCGTCATCCAGCACAGCCGTTGCGGGCGCACGCTGCTGAGCGAGCGCGAGAACCGCGGTTTCTCCAGGTCCGAGGCCCCATTCGAGCAACTCCGTCGGGATCGCCGTCGACGGCACGACAGCGGCCCAACCTGCTTCCAGCATTCGCCGAGCTGGATCAGTCGGCGGGCCTGCTGTGATTTCGGACACGACAGCCTCAGGCAACAACAACTCGTCGCTCAGGTGCGTGAGCAGATCCAGGTATCCGACTTTGGCCAGGACGATCACCGGCGAAGCATTCGCCACCCAGACTTCAGGCACGATTCGCTTCCTCCACGATATCGTCGGCATCGTACTGGAACGGGGAAACCCCGAACCGGCCGAGCGAGTCCAGGAATTCGGCCCGCGACACGCCCGCGATGTTCGCCGCCCGCTCCTGCGATAGCTGACGCAGCTCGTACCACTTCACGGCCGCGGCCAAGCGGAGTTCCCGCGCAAAGTCCTCGGGAGTCTTGCGCAGGGCAGCCAAAGCCGACTCCGGCATCTCAATCATCATTTGCACCATGATTCGGTATTCCTTTTTCTTTAGTTCCCCAATTGCCAGGACATCATTCGGAAGCAGCCTATTTCCAATCCGTTTGGCCCACCATGTATCGTACCACACTGAACTCTTCCTTGGGATGGAGCTTGGATGAAGGCCCGAGGGCTTTGCACGCCACCGGGCCTTTCTTGTTGGAGAGTCCGGCTTTCTCTGGTTGGGAGAGTTCAAGCTGGGAGTCAAATCTGGTTGAAACGACTTGCGCATATCATCGCGCAATGGGGGCGTCTGCTCGACTCGTCGATTCCAGACCTCTGGCGTGCTGGGGGGATACCCGCGTATAATCAGTTCGAGACGGACAGTGAGTTCGTCGTTTCCGACGAGACATGATATGGAGCCGAGCGACCATGCCAATGAATCTGACATTGGACCTTCCGGAACGCGAGTTGGACGCCGCCGAGCTTGAACAACCGCCTTCGACCCCCGGTGGGCAAGAGGGTTGGGTGAAGTGCGTCGTCGAACGGTTGACCGCCGACATCCAGCAGGCATTTCCGGAAATTCTGGGTTTTTCACCAGTAAGCGGAGTAACAATTTTGGCTGGGTCCAGGTCGCTACGGTAAGGCAAGCGTATCAGCCGGCCACCAGGCATTGTGACCGGACCGACAAGAGCGGATACGACGAGACAACTCAGGATGGCGACGGGATCGTACTGCTCGACATTCCAGCTCACCAAATCCTTGCGCTGGCCGATGCGGCATAGATCGTCCGGCGCCCAACGCTGCCCGCGAAAACAGGAACATGGAGATCACCCAGCACTATTCCGACCAATTGGCTCGGCTGGAAACGGCCCTGCAAAGCGGCACCTTCCAGGAGATTCGGGTGACCGACCCGGCAGAACTGAGCGCACTCGCCCAACTGACCTTGACTGGCCTTGGTACCGGGGAATGTTCCGCGATCTCGGTCGCTGTGAACCGCAACCTGCCACTGGCCATCGATGACAAGGTGGCTGTCAAGCGAGCACGAAAATTCCGGCCGGGCATCGCCATCGAGAACACCGAGTCGTTGATGGTATGGCTGATTCTGGTGATGAGATGGTCTGCACACAATCAGACACCCATAAGAGCGTCACTACAAAACCACTAAACAAGATTTGCCTAGCCAGATGTCGCATTTTAGCGTCGATACTCACCACGACAACTGGACGTGCGACTCAAGTCTCTGGCTGTCTGAAGTCTCTGAAGTTAGGCCGATAACTTGCCACGCGAAGAATTGTCGTTCGTGAGCGCAGCGCTCAACATCAGGATTTGTCATGGCTACAGGTGTAATGCAGTGACGAGGTCCAACAAGCCGTGTGCGAGATGTTGCAGGTGCTCGACGACGCTTCGTCGAGC
>REEF01000896.1 GCA_007695205.1 Planctomycetaceae bacterium | reverse complement strand
CTGCGGCGGGATGGGGGGGGGAATACGTTTATGCGGGTTCGGGGCGGGTTCGTTCGATTCAGCCGACGTCGGCTAGATCGAGGGCTTGGCCGTAGCGGCGGATGGCCATGCGGTGCAAGTGACGGAAGTCGTTGTCTTGAAGCTGAGGGTTCTGTGCGATTAATTGCTGGGCGTCTTGCCGGGCCTGGTCCAGGATTTGCCCGTCGCGGTTCAGGTCGGCGATACGCAGCGGGGGTAGGCCGTGTTGTCGCGTTCCGAAGAGGTCGCCGGGGCCGCGCATCTGGAAGTCGAGTTCTGCCAGTTCGAAACCGTCGCTGGATCGCTCCAGGGCTTCCAGCCGCTTGCGGGATTCTTCGGAGTCCGTGTTGGCGAAGACGCATAGGTATCCGGGGTGAACGCCGCGACTGATCCGGCCTCGAAGCTGGTGCAGTTGAGCCAATCCGAAGCGTTCGCCGCTTTCGATGGTCATCAGCGTGGCATTGGGCACGTCGATCCCCACCTCGATCACGCTGGTCGCAATCAGCACATGGATCGCGCCCTGGCGGAACGAAGCCATGATCGATTCACGGTCTGCGGACGACAGGCGGCCGTGTACCACTCCCAATTGGAAATCTTTCAGCGGACCTTGTGCCAGCGTTTCGACCAGTCGTTGAGCGCTGGCCACCCCTCCGTCTTCGGCGCTGTCGACCAGCGGTGCCACGACGTAGCCTTGCCGGCCTTCGCTCAGCTTTTTTCGAAAAAACTCCCACCAGGCTTCGCGGCGCGACGCTTCGCCCAGGTACGTATGCAGGGCCGCTCGACCCGGCGGCTTCGTGCGCAGCGTGGACACATCCAGGTCCCCGAACACGGTCATCGCCACGGTGCGAGGGATGGGGGTCGCAGTCATGACCAGGTAGTGTGGGTCGAGTTCCGCACGCCGCAAGGCGGCTCGTTGCCGCACACCGAACCGGTGCTGTTCGTCGATCACGACCAAGCCCAGGCGATGAAACGACAGTCCTTCGCTCAGCAGGGCGTGTGTGCCGACGATCAGATCGACCTGGCCTGCTGCGATCGCCTGTTCCGCCTGACGCCGTGCGGCGGCGTTCAATCCGCCGGTCAGCACCTCGATCCGCACCCGGCTGGCTTGTAGGTCTCGGGTCAACGTGCGTGCGTGCTGGCGTGCCAGCATCTCGGTCGGGGCCATCAGCGCGGCCTGGTAGCCATGCGCGACGGCCAGCAGCATCGCGTATTCAGCCACAACCGTCTTCCCGCTACCCACGTCGCCGTGCACCAGGCGGTTCATGGGAGTGGGGCGCATCAAGTCCTGGGTGATTTCGTCGATCGTTCGATCCTGATCTTCGGTCAATGCGAAGGGGAACAGACGCCGGATGCGGGCGTCGATCTTGGCCGACACGGGCAGCGGGGGCGCTTGGCTGCGCGTGTCCAGCGTCTGGCGTCGCAGGGCCAAGGCTAATTGCAGGACGAACAGTTCCTGGTAGATAAAACGTCGTCGAGCGGCTTCCAAGCGCTGAGGATCTTCCGGCACATGGATCTGCTGCAGCGCTTGGCGGATCGTCATCAGGTCATGTTCTTGCAGGTACGCAGCCGGAAACACCTCGACCACCTGGTCGCTAAACTGCTGCAGTGCGCCCTGTACCATGCGGCGCATCTGCGATTGATGCACGCCTTCGGTCAGTGGGTAGATCGGCAAGATCCGGCCGCTGATGGGTTCGTCGTCCTCGACGGTTTCCAAGCGAGGATGGGCCATTTCCCAGCGACAGCCGCGAAACCGCGGTTCGCCGACCAGCAGCACACGATCGCCGACAGCGATGCGGTCCTGGACCCAGGGCTGGTTGAACCAGATCGCGCGCAGGTGCTGCTGATCCTGCTGGATCAGCGCGCCCAGGATGCAGCGGCCCGGCCCTGTGTTGCGCAGCTCGACCTCCCGCACCACGCCCAGCACGCTGGCCGTCTCGTTTTCCCGCAACTGATCGACCTTCGCCAACTGGCTGGCGTCTTGGTAATCGCGTGGAAAGTGGAAGAGCATATCGGATGCGGTGCGCAGATTCAGCCGCTCGAGCAATTCGGCTCGCTGCGGCCCGATCCCTTTGACATACTGGACGGGCGTGGACAGGCTGGGTTGTCTCGGACGATAAGATTGCTCGGACATCGGGCTTTGCTCGAGAAAGTGCGTCAGATTTGTCAAGCTACAAGTGGTCACTCGGCGGATTCGCTGGATGGCTCTATCCGATCCATGCGGCCATTGTAATGGATTTCCCAGGGCGGGGCAGACTCGAGCGTCTTCTATTTTTCGGCCGAGCCCCTTACAATCAGGCCTGGTGGTGGCTCTGATCTTCAAGAGGTCGTAACAAAACCGCGTCGGTCTCGGAGATACCGAGCCACGTGGGTGGTTTTGTTACGGCCTCTAAGGAACGCGGGAAGAATGACTTCGGTAAACGGGAGACGAGAAGCATGCGATCCATGGTAGCAATCGGTAGCATCGCACTGGTGTTCTGGACTTCCATAGCCGTAGGCCAGCAGAACACGACTGTCCAGTTGCCGACGTTCAATCTTACCACGGCATCGACGACCGTGACGGTTCCCGATCGAGGGACGGCTTTGCTGGGCGGTATCGATCGCCTGCGCGAAGGCAGTGTGACTCGAGGCGTTCCGATGCTCAGCAAGGTTCCCGGCGTCAATCGATTGTTCACCAACCGGGGGATCGGCCGGGAAGTCGGTTCGATGAACATGAGCGTCACGCCTCGGATCATCATCCTGGAAGAAGAAGAGCTACGGCAGACCGGTTTTTCCTACGACATGCTCTCTTCAGCCAGTGGGGTGGGAAGTGGACGGTTTGCATCAGCGCACGGCGGAGCGGTTCCGCAAAGCAGTCAGATCGTCTCGCGGACAGATCCGTTGGCGACCGAAGTGGCACGCAAAGCCGATTTTCTTGCCCGAAACGTTGCTCGGAACCAGCGGCCACTCGAACCGCCGGTCGGCACCGATCCGCGTCTGCCGTCGCTGGCCGAAATCCGTCAGCAGAACGAACGGGCGGCTGCCCAGCGTTCTGCCGAAGCGGCCGACTACTTAGCGCAGGGCCAGCGAGCGGAGGCGGAAGGCAAGACGGGTGTGGCGAAGATCTACTACCAGATGGCCTTACGACGAGTCGACCTGGATTTGGATCTCGCGGACGAAATCATCGCTCACCTGGCAGCTCTGGAGTCTGGCGGGAAGGGGTCGGGAGTCGTTGTCGGAAAAAGTGTTCTCCATGGGGATCGTCGTTGACCGAAAACGACTCCCGACCCCTCCGTATGGTGCAAGCAAGACCGGGCTTCGGCAGCTCAGAAATCCGCGTTTGCCTTCTTTTGCCCGCCTCGATGCCCCTCTATACTTGCCTGTTTGCCGTCTGAGATTCCGGGAACGATGATGATTCGAAATCTGCCCGTCAAACAACTCGAACACCAGGGACTGACCATCGAAGGCTATTCACGAGCCGCCGTGCAGACCTACTGGCGGATCCCCGAGCTGCGATTGGGGTTCGACCTGGGCGCGCAGCCTTGGGATTTCATGGGCACTTCTACTTGGTTTATCACGCATACCCATCTGGATCATGTGGCGGCATTGCCCGTCTATGTGGCTCGACGGCGGATGATGAAGATGGACCCTCCGACGATTTACGTCCCCGAGCACGCGGTCGAATTGATCCAGATGTTGTTGCGGGCGGTCAGTCGTCTGGATCGAGGCCGGTTGCCTTGCCATCTGATTCCGGTCGCGGCGGGTGACGAGATCGAATTATCGAAAGAACTGGTCGTGACGGCTCACGCCACGCGGCACACGGTACCTTCTTTGGGCTACTTGGTTTGGGAACGTCGCAAGAAGCTCAAGCCCCAGTACTTGGACTTGGCGGGCGATCAGATTCGGGACCTGCGGTTATCGGGTGTGGAGATCACCGAGGAGCGGCGTCACCCGTTGGTCGGAGTGCTGGGCGATACGGAGCCGCGTGGATTGGACGACTGCCCTGAGATGTATCTGGCGCGGATCTTGATCGCCGAGATGACCTTTGTCGCTCCCGCACACCGCAAGGACAAGATCCACAAACACGGGCACATGCATCTGGACGATTTCGTCCAACGGCGCGATCGGTTCCAGAACGAGTTGGTCATCGCCACGCATTTCAGCACGCGGTACAGCGGCCATCAAATCCGCCACTTCGTCGAAAAGACGCTGCCTGACATGCTAGACGGCCGCTTACACCTGTGGCTGTGAGAGGTTGGGTGCCGGATGCCGCCGACCGCTGCGTATATCCACGTGCCTTTCTGCCGACGACGTTGCGGCTATTGCAACTTTACGGTGGCCGTTGGCCGCGAGGATCGCATCGAGGACTTTTTGACGGCGCTGGATCGCGAGTTGCAGTCGCTGGGTCAGCCTCGGCCTGTCGAGACCTTGTTCGTGGGTGGCGGAACCCCGACGCATCTGGCGATCGATCCGTTGCAGCGATTATTCCAAATCGTAACTCGGTGGTTCCCCTTGGCTGCCGATGGTGAATTCAGCATCGAGGCGAACCCCGAGGACTTAGACGCGCAGAAGATCGACACCCTGATCGCAGCAGGGGTGAATCGATTGAGTCTGGGGGTCCAGTCGTTCGATGATCGCAAGCTGGATCGATTGCAGCGTCAGCATCGGCGAGAAACGATCGATCGAGTCCTGGCGATCTGCCGGGGCCGGTTCGCGTCGATTTCTTTGGACTTGATCTTCGGAGCCCCGGGCGAATCGTTGGACGGTTGGACGGCCGATCTACAGGCGACGATCCAGCGGATGCCCCATCACGTATCGACGTACGGCTTGACCTACGAGAAAGGCGCGAAGTTCTGGGGCCGGATGCAGCGAGGCCAATTGCGGCCGGTCGACGAGGAGGTCGAGCGGCAGATGTATCTGGCAGCCATCGATCGTCTGAGCGCCGCGGGTTGGGAGCACTACGAGGTCTCCAATTTCGCGCAGCCCGGACACCGTTGTCGGCACAACGAAGTCTACTGGACAGGCCAGCCTTATTACGCCGCCGGCCCCGGCGCGGCTCGCTACGTGGACGGCGTGCGCGAGACGAATCACCGCAGCACCACCACCTGGATCCGCCGAGTGCTGGGCGGCCAGTCGCCGGTGGCCGAACGAGAGATCCTGACCGACGAACAGCGTGCTCGAGAACGGCTGGTCTTCCAAATGCGAATGATCGACGGCATCCAGCGATCGCGATTCCGTCAGCAGACCGGCTATGGCGTCGAACGGCTGGTCGGCTCGGAATTACCGCTGTTGATCGATCAAGGCCTGATTCACCAGGACGGCGATCAACTGCGCCTGACACGTGCGGGCTTGCTGGTCAGCGACGCCATCTGGCCTCGGTTCCTGGTGCCCGCTTCCTGAAGGGGTCGGGAGTCGTTTTCGGAGAGAGCGTTTTCCACATGGTTGGTCGTTGCATAGAAGTACGACGGATTGGCGATCCGTCCTACTTTTTATGCAACCATGAGGTTTATTCGACGGAGGCAGCATCTGGGGCCGGCCGCCAATCGATGGGCGGTTGGCCC
>REEF01000656.1 GCA_007695205.1 Planctomycetaceae bacterium | reverse complement strand
TCGGGTTCGATCCCAGGCCGCCATTTGATATTGCAGCCGATGCTGGGCTTCTGATCCTCGGGTGCTTTTTCGCCACGAAGCACCGCGTCCAGCGCGCTGGTCAGATCCTCACCCGTGACCGGGATTTCCGAACCGGGGCGACTGGCGTCGAACTGGCCGCGGTACACCAACTGCTGGTTCCGATCGAAAATGAAAAAATCGGGCGTGCAAGCTGCTCGATACGCCCGAGCGACCTCCTGCGTCTCGTCGTACAAGTACGGGAAGGTGTAACCCCGTGCGTCTGCCTCGGCCACCATCTTTTCTGGCGAATCGTCGGGGTAATTCTCGACATCGTTCGAGTTGATCCCGACGAACGCTGCCCCTCGATCCTGGTATTCACGAGCCACTTTCGCCACGACATCGGCGATGTGCTTGACGAACGGGCAATGGTTGCACAAGAACATGACGACCAGCGCGTCGACGCCTGCAAAATCCTGCAAGCTTATCGTCCGTCCATCGATATTCGGCAAAGAAAAATCTGGTGCCTTTGTACCCAATGGCAGCATGGTGCTGGCTGTTTTTACCATGGAAATCCCTTTCAGACCCAAGTTTACACGTAGGCTCGTCCCCTGACCTCGACAACATCCGACTCGCTTTGCCATTCGACCAGAAAGCGACTCAACCCCAAACTCAATTCGTCACCAGGACGCAAACGCACGCGGTTGACAGGTTGGCCGTTGACGAAGGTTCCATGTTTGGACCCGAGATCCCGCACCGTGAGGGTGTCCTTTTCGTAGTCGATTTCGCAGTGGTAACGACTGACCCAGCGATCATCGATACAGACATCGGCACTTGGGCTACGCCCCAGACGTAGAGGAAATTCGCATAGCGGAATCTCGCGACAGTCAGCCTCTGATTCCGTAACAATCAGTTTTGCGATCGGATCAAGCATATCAGTGCGCATATCCCAGGCAGGTGACAACAGTCGAAGCGAGGCAACCTTGGCGGGAAACAGGCAGACAAAATGAACGTCACCAAATAGTACATCCATCGCAACCTGTGCTTTAGAGCGCATTTAAGCACTGATTTTGTTGTCTGTCAAGTCGCTGGAGTGCGGAAAACTCCAAAAAAATCGAATCCTTCTCTAATTTTCGGCCCGATCAGACCAGAGCGTCCAGCAGGCTGTCCAGCGAGTTGGAAACCTGCCATGCCTGAGCAACGTCCTCGACGAGATCATCTTCCAGCCACCAAGACGCTTCGTCCCTGTCGTCCTGGTCATTTTCCGGACTGCTCAGACGATAAGCATCGTCCACGGAGCGAACGTTGGGATCAACCGATGAGAATTCTTGCAACGCCTTCGCCTCGGCTTCCGCCATAAGCATGCGTGCTTCCGCCGCATCCACCATCCCGATCATCGTGGCCATCGCCGGAGGATCGATCATCAAAGCGGCGATCTCATTGGCCATCAGATACGATCCCGCTTCGCCTTCGCCGTGCTCGCCTTGACGAGCCTGTAAATTCAAGTAATTGATGATCCCCAATACATCCGCGGGAGATATGACCCCATCCCCATTCGTGTCGTAATAGTGGATGGTGCCCGTTTCGCCTTCACCTCCGGATAGATTCCGAAGGTCCATCGATCCGTGCGTGTTCAGAAAATTCATCACGAACAGTGCGTCCATAGGCGTGACGTAGCCATCATCATTGACGTCGAATGGATTGTTCGGATTGGTGAACTCCCCTTCGCCCACAGCGCCGATGACGGTGATCGGGGTGGTTGAGACGTAAGAAACCTGTGAGATCGGCACGTTCAGACCCAGATCGACGCCCGTGTTCGGGTCGACAACACCCGATCGGATCAACGAGACCTGATTCTGCGGCAAAAAGTCGGCTGGATCTGCGGTGAACGTCAGCGAGCCGATACCTCCAGGAGGAAATAGGGCGGTGAACCTTGTGGTGAATAATAATTGAGGATTAGGGTTATTAGGAAAAATGGGGGCGGATCCACGGAAGGCTCCGACCTCGTCGATGATTCCACTGGCAGTCAGGAATTCTGCTTTTTTGCCTTCAGTGAACGGCTCAGCGAATTGAATGTCGTATCCAAAGCCGCTGGTCGTCGAGGCAACGGGAGCGGCCAGGGTTGTCGGATACAGTACATCCAGGTACGCAGAGAACACGCCTTTCAAGTCATCGGGGAACGGCTGACCATCGGGGTAGGTTTCTCGAATGTCCTGAACAAAGGCGCTGACCAGAAAATCTTGACCGGTCTGGATCGAATTGTTCGGCAGTGGATCGCCGTGCAAGTCGGTGGCAACCAACTGGATTTCAACCAACTTGCGAGTCGGAATGACCTGGATGCTGGTTTGGCCGAAACCGATTCGATCGAAGGGAATCGGTGAGGTCGGAGGACTGCTCGGTCCGTAGACCAGCGTCTCATTTCGAGTTACATCGGAAGGATCGGCGCGGAACGTGGCCACCCCCAGAGAGGTTGCCAGGAAGGTCGCCGAAAACAGCATGCGAGGGTCGGATCCCAGCGGAGTGAAACCATCGGCGAAGGCTCCGATCTCGTTCAGAATTCCAGGAATCGACGAATCGACTTGCCTGGAATTCGAATAGATGGGATTCCAGTCCAGACGGCCGTCGCCCGCGTAGGCGGTCAGTCCTGCGTCGTAAAGCAGATCCAGATGGGCGGCGAACACGCCACCTTGCTCCAACGATTCTAGCGGGAAATCCAACGGCTCTTCACGGGGCGGAACACGAATGTCGTCCACCCATAACTCGACGCGGAACTCCGTGCCCTGATCGATCAGCGGCCGACCTTGGTTATCACGTTCAATGATCTCATCACCTTCTGAATCAGTGATTCTGATATCAAAATTCACGATATCATCCTGGGTATGCGGGGGTACATGGATCGTCACCGTGGCCGTCGAGGTGACGCCCGCCGCGTCGATGATCGTATAGCTGACTTGGTCGGTTCCCGCAAAACCGTTGGGACTATATCGTAACGCCTGTTCGTCGTTGACTGTGACCAATTGAACCGAGCCGAAGGTCCAAGTCGTATCGACGCCGTTTTGCGGGATGGAGATCGATCCCGTGGGGCCTGGCAGATCGTTTCGTAAAACAAACAGATCGGCCACCGTCTGGTTGGGACTCAGCCAATACGAGTCGTCGACGGCGAACGGAAATTCGCCGATGAAAGGCACGATCGTCACGGTGACCCTAGCCGTATCGGTCAACCCACTGACCTCGTCGCGGATCGTGTAAGTAAACGAATCGGTACCGAAAGCACCGGGCGCGGGCGTGTAGCGGATAAAATCATCCGTGAAATCGGTTGGGGTGTTGTTATCATCGATGCCGGCAGTTCCCGAGGAACCTGCCGTGTTGACGTTGATCAGACGCATGTTCGCGCGGCCCGAGGCACCGGGGATGTCGTTGGCCAGCACCATAATCGCATTGTTCTGACTATTCTGTGCGACCGTCGCGAAATCATCGACCGCAATCGGCTGGAGCGCAAGGATATCGATTCGATAATCCTCGACTTCACCTTCCCGTGTCGACGGGCCGGTTGGACCCAGATTGCCTTCTTTGCCGTAACGGAAACGCGCGTAGGTCGTCCCGGGCTTGGCGTTGGCAGGCACCGTAATGTTAAACGTACGCGTGCCGGGGCTGGTCAATTGGACGTTGGTCAGCACCTGTTCGCCCGGATCGTTCCAATCGCCATCGGCGTTCCAGTCGATCCAACCTTGTAGGAAGCCCGTACCGCGATTGGTGACCGTGATCGCGAATGTGTCGCCAGGCGCAACCGTCGAGGGAATCGCCACCCCGTCGTTATCGGGTGCCGCCGCGTCGACATTCGGTTGGCCATCGGGCGTGGCCAAAGTCAATGCTCCCAGACCATAACTGGCCACCACCGGATGCCTGGCTCCATCGTTCTCTCGAAGCGTGGGCCACGGCTGCGGTGCATTGCCCCAGTTGAAATTTGTGTCGATGCGGCCGAAGTCGATGTTCGAGATCGTTCCACCACCGCCTTCGGGGATCACGATGATGTGAGCGTCATTCGATCCGCCAGGAAAGTAATTCTGCCAGAAAGGCGACGCGTCTTGCGGCGGACTCGGAGGCTGCCAAACCAGACCTGGTTGCCCAGGATAAGTACTCTGCCAACCCAGCCGGGGAGATTCGCGCACGATAATCGGACCGTCGACGTCCACCGTGATGCTGTATTGACCCAACGCGTTGGTTCGAGCCGTCGGTTCCGTGAGATCGATGCGA
Organism: Planctomycetaceae bacterium; assembly: GCA_007695205.1. Classification (GTDB taxonomy): domain Bacteria; phylum Planctomycetota; class Planctomycetia; order Pirellulales; family Pirellulaceae; genus SKKK01. The sequence continues at coordinate 1,317 of REEF01000656.1, read as the reverse complement.
CCGTCGCCGTCCAGATCGACATAGACGAGCGCATCAGAGATCACGGGTTCGCCTTCATCTAAGAACCCGTTGCCGTTCAGATCCTGCCAGACGACGCCACGGATAGTCGTGGGACCGGGTGGCGGAAGATCCGGCACGGCCCCTTGCCGGAAGGAGCCCCAGCGACTGCCCCACCGCCCATCTAAATCGAACCGGGGCAGCGAGTAGGCGTTGTAGGTCCAGAACGTAACATCGTCCACCGGATCGATGGCCAGTCCCGTGTGACGCCCCCAAGAGATGAGTCCGTCGAAGTCCTCCAGTTCGTAAGCGTCGAACCCTTCGGCCAGCATCACCGAATCGCGCAGCGTTCCCGGTGGATCGTCCGGCGTGCGAAGCGCATAAAAGGCACTCGGAAAGATGCCGGGGCCAAACAAGGCAAAGCTGACGGCCATGTTGCCGAAGCCGTCGACAGCGATCGACGGGAACGACGTGTACGAAGGAAACGCGACATCCTCGCCGCTGATCGGCCCCTGGTCGGCCATCGTTACCCGTGGCGGCGATGCGTAAGCGCCGGTCGTGTCCAAACGGAACCAATAGGCAGTCGTCTGATTGGTGTCAGGCCCCTCGAATGGCACCACCACGGCGGTGAAATACAATTGACCGTCACGCCAAACCGCATCGTAAACTCGACGATCCCCCACGTCCAACGTCGTCGTGACCAGCGGTTGAGGCGCCTCGGGAGGCGGGTCGAATTCGAAGGGATCCGGCAGGTATTCCAGGTTGCCCACATTGACGGAAAACAAGCGAAACTGCGGATTGGTCAAGGGATTGTCGACGCGAATCACATCGACAAATTCGTCGGTCATGTTGGTGCGACCATCGTACATCACCAGGAAGGTACCCAACGAGGCGGGGGCCGATCCGTAGATGTGCGCCGGATACATGCTACGAAGCCGACCGACGTTCTCACGGTTCACCGAATAATCGACTCGCGTATCCGAACCGGGATCGTGAACCGTCCACCTGGCTCGCCCGTTTTCGTAAAAGCCGCCTTTGTCGATGCCTTTGTCGATGATCCACAACCGGCTGCCATTGGCCTGGTCTTCGTCGTCGAAGTCGATCATGTTGGCTGTGACGAAAATCGCCTCGGAATTGACCGCCATCCCCGCAAAATCTGCATAATGAGGCAGGATCTCCAACGGGTCATCTGCCGCGGCGATGTTGGTCAACGTGTTGATCGATGTGTAATACCACGTGCCGTTGGGATCGCTATCGTCCGATACAGCCATCATGATTCGCGACGTCGCGATTGCGTCGGATGATCGCTCCAACGCCATG
>REEF01000827.1 GCA_007695205.1 Planctomycetaceae bacterium | reverse complement strand
CACCGCCACCTCACTAACCGCGATCCCCGTCTCCTCGCCTCGCACCGCAGCCGCCAAGTTCTGGCTGACATCTTTGATGTGAGCGTGGGACAGGTACTTGCGTAACTGCCGCAGGTACTCGACCGGATCCAGGCCCGCGATGAACGTGTTGCCTGTGTCCATGTTCAATCGGAGATACTCGGAATCGAAGTACTCGAACAAACGAATCATGAAATCCACGTCCGTCGTGTAGGGGCCGTGCGGTTCGACGTTGACGATCACCCCGTAATCCTCGGCCCACGAGAGGATCTGCCGATAATTGTCGCAAGTGATGCGGAACACCTGATCCCGGTTCATTCCGGGAATCTCCAGGGCGCCATCGACCGTATCGACCATCGGGCAGTCCAATTCGGCGGCAAAACGGATCGTTTGCTGAGCGTACTGGACGCCGAACGTCGATCCATCGGGCCCCATCATAGGATACGACCCGTCGATCTGGGAGACCCGCAATCCCAGGCGGTCCAGGTATTTGCGCAGCGCTCGCGGATTCGACTGCAGCGAGATCGAGGGATCATAGCCCATGGCCTGGATGAAGTACTGGCCATGGATCGCAGCAAACTCGATGTTTTCCAGCCCGTGCTTGACCGCCGCTTCGCAAGCCGCCTGAAAACTGCCGCTCAAGGCCCGCCAGTTGTCCGTATGCAGCCCCAATTCGATCATGGTATGTCTCCTGATGGTGCGGTGGGTAACCCGTTTGACCACCATGCTAAACGACCAACCGGCTGGAAGGCAACCGGCCGGTCGTCGAATCGACTCCTCTCGTTGCATAAAAAGCAGGACGGATTGCCAATCCGTCCCACAAGGGAGCTTCATGCAACGTTGGAATCGGAGCCATGTCGCAAGCCCTTGGTCGGTCGGAAGGGACGTGCTAGACTGGGTGGCGACTTTGGCGAGCGACGATTTTATCACGGAGGAGTGTTCGATGACGGAACCATCACGGCAGCCCATGATCCTGGACGGCCTGAACGCGCAACAACGCGCGGCCGTGGTCCATGGAGAAGGGCCTCTGCTGATCATCGCCGGGGCCGGGACGGGCAAGACCCGGACGTTGGTGCATCGCGTGGCGGATTTGATCGCTCGAGGCGTGCCGCCGGCCCGCATCCTGTTGCTGACCTTCACGCGTCGCGCTGCGGCCGAGATGCTTCGCCGCGTCGAATCGTTGCTGCAGACCCTGAGTGCCAGCCCCGCATGCGCGGTCGTGAATCGCGGTGGCCCATTCGAACAGATGGCTGCCGACAGCGAAGAGCCGCGTGTCGATCTGACATCTTCGCTCGATCGCCGTGCCGGGTCCCTTCCCCCTGGTGCCCACCGGCTGGTCTGGGGGGGCACTTTTCACGCCACGGCGGCTCGATTGCTGCGCATCCATGGTCCGTCTGCCGGGCTGGATCCCGACTTTACTATCCTGGATCGCAGCGATTCGGAGGATCTTCTGGACGTGGCTCGCACCGAATTGGGGTTATCCAAGTCCAAGAAACGTTTCCCGCGCAAAGGTACCTGCCTGGCCATCTACAGCCATTGTGTCAACTCAGGGCAGCCTCTGGAGGAAGTGCTGGAACAACACTTTCCTTGGTGCCGCGACGAGGCGAAGCCGTTGAAGGAACTGTTTCGTGCGTACGGTCAGCGCAAGGAACAGGCGGCCATCTTGGACTATGACGACCTGCTGCTGTTCTGGCGCGGGTTGCTGGCCGATCCGCTGGCCGGGGCCGGCATCCGCGAGCGGTTCGATCATGTGCTGGTCGACGAGTATCAAGACACCAACCGCGTCCAGGCCGATATTCTGCGGGGGCTGCGGCCGGACGGGCAAGGGCTGACCGCCGTAGGCGATGACGCGCAATCGATCTATGCGTTTCGCGCGGCCACCATCCGCAATATCCTGGACTTTCCCAAGGATTTCCCAGGCACCGAGGTGATCAAGCTGGAGCAAAACTATCGCAGCACCCAAGCCATCTTGAGCGTCACCAACGCGGTGATCGCCCAGGCCAACGAGCGGGTACCCAAGGATCTGTGGACCGACAGGGTTGGCGGCGAACGACCGGGATTGATGATTTGCCAGGATGAAACGCAGCAAGCCCAGTACGTGGTGGACCGCATCCTGCAGCGGCGCGAAGAAGGCATCTCGCTGGTGCGGCAAGCCGTCTTGTACCGCGCGTCGCATCACAGCATTCTGCTGGAAGGCGAACTGGCGCGCCGCAATGTCCCGTACGTGAAATATGGCGGGCTGAAGTTCATCGAGTCGGCTCATGTGAAGGACCTGATGGCCTTTTTGCGGCTGGCGGAAAACCCCCGCGATGTCGTCGCCGGCAGCCGTCTGTTAACGTTGCTTCCGGGGATCGGTCCGGTTCGAGCCCGCCAACTGATGGACCAGTTGATCGAAGCCGGCGGACGATTTGCGATCTGGTCCGAGGCCCTTGTTCCGACGGCTGCCCAACCGCTCTGGCCAACCTTGCAACGCCTGTTCGCCCGGTTGACCGCCAGCAAGCCCATCGATGTCCCGGCGCAGATCCGTCTGGTCCGCGAGTTCTACGAGCCGATCCTCCAGCAACGCTACGACCATGCGGGCCCGCGTCAACGCGACCTGGAACAGATCGAGCAATTGGCATCCAGGTTTCCCGATCGTCAAACGCTGCTGACCCAGATGGCGTTGGACCCGCCGGAGAGCACCGAAGACGATGCGGGCCCGCCGCTTTTGGACGAGGACTATCTGATCCTGAGCACCATCCATTCGGCCAAGGGGCTGGAGTGGGACGCGGTGTACGTGATCCATGCGGCGGACGGGAACATCCCGTCGGACATGGCCACCGGCAGCCAGGAAGAGATCGACGAGGAACTGCGGCTGTTCTACGTCGCGCTGACGCGAGCCAAACATTGCTTGGACGTGTGCCATCCACAACGCTACTATCACGCGGGCCGAGGAGCTTTCAGCGACCGGCACAGCTACGCGCAGCGAACCCGCTTCCTACCGAAGCCCATCTTGGATCACTTTCAAATCGCCGATATGTCCGCCGGCGACTCCAGCATTAACCCGACGCACGAGGGTCGCTGTGCCAACCCGGCGACATCCCGCCAGATTCGCAGCCAGATCCAAGAATTGTGGTCATGATGGCCTGGAAACAAACCCTCGTAGGACGGATTGGCAATCCGTCCCACAAGGGAATATTATGCAACGTTGGGGACTACTTTGGCGTTCGCCAGCCACCGATCGCGCAATCACGCACCGTGCGTGAACAGGATCGGTTCCGCACGGTGCACCGATTTAACGGGCCAGCAGTTCGGGTCGAGCGGATTCTTCGTCCATGGTGTAGGGCAATCGCCAGACACGGTCGCCCTTTTTGTTGGCAAAGTACAGGTAGGACGGCGAAAGTTCGTCCGGGTTCCCGTCGGCCCAGTAGGCGTAGAAGTCGTCGTGGGCGTTCACCGGGCGGCGAACGTAATGGTGGTTCGTCGGGCTGTCCCGAGTGACATCACGCTCTTTGGTCCACGAGTTCCCATGATCTTCACTTCTCCAGATGGCCACTTCGCCACCGGTACCCCAGCGTTGCGGTCCCGTTTCGGCCGGCGCGAAAACTCGCCACACGTCGTCTTCGATGTGGATCGAGCCCACGTCGTAATTGTGGGTCGTGCGAGTGACCTCGCTGAACTGCCACGCCTGGCCGTCCCAGCGGGCCACCGTCTGATAGCGAGGTTCTCCTGGCGGACCCGGTTGATACAAGGCCGACGTGACGTAAAAGATCACCGGATGGCCGTCGGCGTCCAACACGGTGTCGTTGATATAGACCAGACGGCCCTCGGCCTCGTAATTGCGGACCAAGGCGGGAGAGTTCACATCTTCCAGAGGCAATTCCAACGGCGTACCATCGACGGCGTGCCAGGTGCGTCCCATGTCTCGCGTTTCGGCGTAGTACAGATCGGTTCGCCGATCGACGCTGCCGTCCGGATGCCTCATGAAGGCCGTGATGATCCGCTCGCCATACTGGTTGCTCACCTGGTAATGGCCACGCATCCCGGCCAGCTTCACCGGCTCGTTCCACGTCCGCCCGTCCTCGCTGGTTTCGAAATACAACTCTCGGCCGCGGGTGTATTTGGTGTTCAGGTGAAAGAAGCCCTTGCCGTCGACCCACCAGGCTTGAGGATAGGTGAATTCGCCTCGATAAACACGCTCGAACGCATCCGTGCTGTACGGCTCCAGACTGCGGTAGATGAACCCTGGCCGGCTGCGTCCTCGCCCGCTGATAAAGACCCAGAGATGCCCGTGTTCATCGATGGTCAGGCTGGGATTGTCGTGCGGATCATCGATGCCCTGCTTGTCGTGGACGATCGTCGGTTGCGGGACCATCCCGGTGCTGTGGTCGAAGTACGAGACCATCGCCAGCAGATAACGTTCGCCTCCGCGGCTGCCGCCGTAAACAAAGAACGTCTTTTCGACCTCGGGAACATGGATGGCGATCGGAACGTGGTTGGCCGTGTACGTTCCCAGGCCTCCTGAGTATTTGTCGCCGTACTCACGGAACTGGCCCAGCGTGAACCAGATCCCGCGATAGCCCGGATACTTCTGGTCGGCGATCACCACCTGGCCTTCCTGCCGGTACACGGCGACCGGTGCCCCGTCGAAGGCGCCCGTCCAAGTCTTCTCGTCCAGGTTCGTGCTCTGCCAGTGCGCAACCAGCCCCTCCTGCAGCGAAGCGGCCGCATCGCCGTGGGCGACCTGGGCCGCCTGTTCAGCGGAAAGCGCTCGGCCCCAGATACGGATGTCTTCCAACTGGCCGTCCAGCACCCGCGTATCGGGTCCCAGCGCGCCCAGATACAGCGGCTCGTCGCTTCGTGGGATGCGACCCGCTGCGGCGGTGCTGCCGACCAATTCGCCATCCTGGTACAGATGAATCTGCTGGCCGTCATAAGTTCCCAGATAATGGACCCAGCGGTTGGCGGGCGGAGCCGGAATATTGGCGTGGGTGTATCGCCCGTCAGCGTACTCGACCAGCATCCGCACGTTGCCGTCGAACAGATACAGCGTGAACAGGCCGCCGGCCGTTCCCCGGTTGACGAACACTTGCGAGCCGGACGTGTGTTGCATCTTCACCCAGGCGGCGATGCTGAAGGCGTCCAAGTCGAATGGCGCGGCGTCGTCGACAACGGCAAACGAGCCGGTGCCGTCGAACGATACGCCATGCTCCGGGGCGGCATCGTCAGCAAGGGTTCGACCACTCGGTGTCAGCAGCGCCGCGATCCCCAGCGCCAAGACGGCCAGCATCGCATAAAGCTTCGTCGTACGCATGTTTCGTGTCATTGTTGTTGCCTCCTGGGTTGGTACGATCAAAAAGAGAGAGAGCCCATCCACGCTCTGATTCGAACCTGTGGATGGGGAAGTACGTCCGTGTCGGCGAATGAGCCAAGTTCCCCAGCGCAGGCCCGGTGGCAGGACCAAGGGGGCGTCTACCCATCGGAACGCCATACGCTGGTCGAATCGTCTGGTCCTAAGAGGCGGTAACAAACTGTTCGGCGTGGGTCTCTGACAACTGTTCGGCGCGGGTCTCTGAC
>REEF01000343.1 GCA_007695205.1 Planctomycetaceae bacterium | reverse complement strand
CGAGCAGAAGGCCATGGCTTGCCTGGCCGAGTCTCATCTGGTTTTCGTCCTTGGAGTCTCCAAAGGTGGTGCTCATGAATCGATCGTCGGCTACCTCCAGAACCAACTGCGAGTATGGCAATTGTGCGACGAGGCCGATTTGATCCGAGTGGGAACGGCGTTGCATGAAGCGTTCATCAACGCCATCGAGCATGGGAATCTGGAACTGGCTTCCGATTTGCGCGATCAACCGGATGGCGCCTACCAGATCGCGGGCGAGAAACGTCGGCAAGAGTCCCCGTACTGCGATCGCCAAGTTTACGTCACCGCTCATCTGAGCCGCGATCAGGCGGAGATTACCATCCGAGACGAGGGACCGGGGTTTGATCCTGGCCGATTACCCGACCCAACCGAACCCGAAAACATTGGAAAGATCAGTGGACGCGGTCTGCTGCTGATCCGTACGTTCATGGATGAGGTATATTTTAATGAAACTGGAAATAAGATCACCTTGATCAAGCGGAGGTCGTCGGAACCCAAACGAGCGTGAAGACGAAGCATCCGACGTCAAAGCGGACGTGATGCCGAGTCGCCTCGGGTCGTTTGACGGCTACTCGGTCTTGAAAAACGCCCTCCGAGGAGTGATCCCCATGCACACATCCGATACGGGTCTGCGAATCAGCGTGTTGCTGGCCGTCGCAGCATTGGGGATCGATCTACTGCCGCTTTCGGTACTGGCCGGGGCCGCCTTGTATCCGATCGTGGTTCTGGTGTTGGCCTTGCGAAACAACCAGCGGCTCATGCTGGTGGCGGGTTACGCCTGTTCGGTGCTTTCCATCGTGGCTTGGCTGATCTTGACATGGTTGGCCTCCGAGGGGCTGTACGAAGCACTGGATCCCATCGCCGCGATTCTGAACCGTGGTGCCGCGCTGGCAGGGATCTGGCTGGTGGTTTTGTTCAGTTGGCATTTGCCTTGGGTGCGTGAGAAACTGGCGTCGGCCAACAATGAAATCGGCATGGTCGCCGACCGACTGGCGACGACCGAAGCCGTGCTGGCCGAAACCGAGATGCGATTGGAGGACCACTCGGCTGAGACGTCCGCGACCCTGGGCCAGGTCAACCATAGCCTGCAGACCGAGATTGCCCAGCGAGAGCGTGTCGAACGAGCCTTACAGGATGCGCGGGCGCAATTCGTTTCGTTGATCGAGAGCCTATCGTTGCACGTCATCCGCAAGGACACCAAAGGGCGATTCACTTACGCCAGTCCATCCTTCTGCACGTTGGTCGGCAAACCGTTGGAACAAATTCGGGGTCGAACGGATCGCGATCTGTTTCCTCCCGATCTGGCGAAGAAATACATGCAGGATGATCGTCGAGTGATCGACACCAAGACCAGTTTCGAAGATGTCGAAATCCATCCGGGGCCCGATGGCCGAAAGATGTACGTCCAGGTGATGAAGACACCCATCTTCGACAGCCAAGGCGAAGTGATCGGTATCCAAGGACTGTTCTGGGACGTGACCGCTCGAAAATGCGCCGAAATATCGATGCGCGAGAGCGAGGCGCGCAAGCGGGCGATTTTCGAAGCCGCCATGGACTGCATCATCTTCATCCATCTGGATGGACGCATCGTCGAATTCAATCCGTGCTCCGAACGGACGTTCGGATATGATCGGGACGAAGTGATCGGCAAGGAGATGACCGAAGTCCTGGTGCCTACCAAGTCCAAGCAACGGTTGCGCGAAAACCTGCTGGGCTACTCGGGCGAAGGCAAAGTCGGTTCGATGCTGGGGCGACGATTGGAAACCCCGATGATGCGAAAAAACCGGGAGACCTTCGCGGCTGAAATGGTGACGCAACCGATCCCACTGTCCACCGGGGCGGTCGGATTCGCCGTCTTCATTCGCGATATCACTCAACGGAAGATGCAGGAAGAGGCTCTGCGTAAAGCCAAGGAGGCGGCGGAATCGGCCAATCGAGCCAAAGGTGTGTTTCTGGCCAACATGAGCCACGAGATCCGGACGCCGATGAACGCCATCATCGGCATGACCGAATTGACCCTCGATACGCAGTTGACCGACGAGCAGCGAGAGTATCTGGAGATGGTACTGGATTCGAGCAACACGCTGCTGGCACTGTTGAACGATATCCTGGATCTGTCGAAGATCGAGTCGGGTAGATTGGAAATGGAAGAGTTGCCGTTCGATCTTCGTCGATGGTTCGACGAGAGCACCAAGTCGATCGCCTTTCGCGCAAAACAGAAGGGGCTTGCCTTTCGGAGCCAGATCGACCCGCAAGTCCCGGAGCACCTGGTCGGCGATTGCTTGCATCTGCATCAAGTGCTGCTGAATCTGATCGGCAACGCGATTAAATTCACCGATGCTGGCAGCATCACGGTGCGGATCCGCTCAAAACATCGCGATCAGCAGTATGTGGTCCTCCAGTTCGAAGTCCACGACACGGGCATCGGGATTCCGCCAGAAAAGTGCAAGTCGATCTTTCGAGAATTTGAACAAGCAGACAATTCCACAAGACGGCGTTTCGGAGGTACCGGCTTGGGACTGGCCATCTGCCAGCGTTTGGTCGAGATGATGCACGGACAAATCGGCGTCAGGAGCGTCGTGGACCAGGGCAGTGTTTTCTATTTCACCGCTCGTTTCGAACTGTATGATGCATCGACCGAAGCGTTGCGAGAATCAACGCCGCCCACCGTCGAATCAAGCGGTTCGGATGAAAGCACACGGCCGCTGAAGATCCTGCTGGCCGAAGACAGTCCCATCAACCAACGTCTGGCCATCGGCCTGCTACGCCGCAAAGGGCACCGGGTGGTGGTCGTCGGCAATGGAAAACAAGCGGTTCAGGCCTTTCAGGAACAACCGTTTGACTTAGTGCTGATGGATGTGCAAATGCCGGAAATGGACGGCTTCGAAGCCACCGAAGCGATTCGGGCTGCCGAAGAGCCCGGTACCCACGTGCCCGTCATCGCCTTGACGGCTCATGCGATGAAAGGCGACCGGGAACGTTGCTTGAAAGCCGGGATGGACGCGTATCTAGCCAAGCCGATCCGAGCCGGAGAACTGTACGAATTGATCGCTTCCATGGCAGCGAAAAGCAGCCCAACTCGTCGCGGTACGCCTCAAGAGTCCGGCAGGTCCGAATAAGCACCCGCTGATGCCCTCTTCGAATTCCCGGAATATCAGCTACACTGCGGCATCGTGCCTCAAGAGAACCTCCCGGCGAATATCATGCCTTTTTATCTTTATCTCGAAACCTACGGCTGCCAAATGAACGTGCTGGACAGCGAGATGGTCGTGGCCAGCCTGCGCAGCCGCGACTATCAGTTGGTCGACGACCCTTTGGCGGCGGACGCAATCCTGATCAACACGTGCAGCATACGAGAACATGCAGAGGAAAAGGTCTACAGCGTCTTGGGTAAATTGCGGCGTCTGAAACAAGAGCACCCCGAAAAGGTCATCGGTGTGTTGGGCTGCATGGCTCAAAAGGACCAGCAACGGATCTTCGAGCGAGCTCCCAGCGTCGATCTGATCGTCGGACCAGGTCAATTGAGTCAGACGGGCGTCTTGATCGATCGGGTCCGAAACGGCGAAGGCAGGCAGATGGCTCTCAGCTTGGGACGCCGTGATGGGCCTGCCGAATCGATCCGACGCAGCCACGAGACATTCGATCCCTTGCGGGATCCCCAAATGCGCCCAACGCCGTTCCAAGCCTATCTGCGCATTCAAATCGGTTGCGACAAATTCTGTACGTATTGCGTGGTGCCCATGACCCGCGGCCCCGAACAGGGCAGATCGCCAGCGGAAATCCTGGCGGAAGCGAGGGTGCTGGCCGACCAGGGTTGCAGAGAAATCACGCTGCTGGGGCAGACCGTCAACAGTTATCGCTACCGCGAAGGCGACCGGACCACGACGTTGGCCGATCTGCTGGCCTTGATCCATGAAATCGAGGGTATCGAACGTTTGAAGTTCGTCACCAATTACCCGAAAGATATGACCGTCCCGCTGCTGCAAACCGTTCGCGATCTGCCCAAATGCGCGCGATATCTACATGTGCCTCTGCAAAGCGGCTCCAATCGGATTCTGCAACGGATGAAACGTGGATATACGGTCGAAGAATACCGCGAAATGATGCATCGGATCGTGGAATGGTTGCCCGACGCCGCCGTATCCAGCGACTTCATCGTCGGGTTCAGCGGAGAGACCGACCAGGATTTCGAAGGCTCGGTCCAGATGATCCAGGAGTGCCGATTCAAGAACAGTTTCATTTTCAAGTACAGCCAACGACCGGGTACCAAGGCAGCCCAGTTGTTGCCGGATGATGTCCCCGACCAGGTGAAACGCCTCCGCAATCAACGGTTGCTGGCGTTGCAGGATGCGATCAGCCAGGAGGACAATCAGCAGTTCGTTGGGCGGGACGTAGAAGTGTTGGTCGAAGGGCCCAGCAAGGCAGCCGAGAAGAGCGGCGTCGAGGGTCCCGTGCTGCAATTGACCGGCCGAACCCCATGTGACCGCATCGTCGTTTTCGATGGCACCCGTCGGCTAGTCGGCCAATTGGTACACGTGGCCATCGACGACGGTACGACCCATACGTTGATCGGCCACGTTGTGACCGGGCAGGTCGGTCCGGAGCTGTTTACGCTGGATCCGGCGGCCGAAACGATCGTTCGTACCTGACCGACACTTGTCACTCCGTTAAACTGCTGGAAAAGGAAGCCGCATGAAGATCTACACGAAAACGGGAGATAGTGGTAAGACGGGATTACTGGCAGGGCCGCGGGTCAGCAAAGATCATGTGCGAGTCGAATCGTATGGCGAGATCGACGAAATGAATGCTCATCTGGGCCTCGCTCGTTCGGCGGGTCTGGCCGACGACATCGACCGTTTGCTCTCGCGGGTCCAACACGAATTGTTCGATGTCGGAGCGGAATTGGCCTGTCCCAATCCCGAGGCATTTGGGCTGCCGACGGTCCAGCCGGAGATGATCGAACGCCTGGAGCGTGAGATTGATTACTACGAGGAGTTGCTACCACCGCTGAGACAATTCATCCTGCCCGGCGGAGCATCGACATCCGCGATGCTGCACGTGGCGCGAACCGTTTGTCGTCGCGCCGAACGGCGAGTCGTCACGTTGTATGAAGCCAATTCCGATCAGGTCTCGGTGCTTGTGCTCGGCTACCTGAACCGCTTGGGGGATCTGCTGTTCTTATTGGCTCGCGCTGCGAATTTCGCCGTGGATGTGCCGGATGTTCCTTGGCAGAAGCTGCACGACCGAGGCTGAAACGTCAGCGAGGGAAACCAGACATTCCCTCCGCTGACACCTCGGGTTACAAGTGCATCGCGCATGCAAACAGCCCTTGCCGTAGGGAAGCAAGGGCTGTTTGGATGTTTCCAGTCGGCTCGTCCATCACCCGTGTTAACACAAGGCTTTGACAGCTCACTTGCCCTTCTGGACATGCCCCTTCTGGACATGGCCCTTCTGGACGTGGCCCTTCTGGACCGGACCCTTTTGTTCGCATCCCTTTTGAACGGCGCCCTTTTGGATCGGGCTCTTCTGGATCGGACCCTTCTGGATCGCGCC
>REEF01000892.1 GCA_007695205.1 Planctomycetaceae bacterium | reverse complement strand
GACGACTTCTTCGCCGGTGACGGTGCTGATGTCGTGGTGCATGTTCAATACCTTGACGCCCGTGACTTCGTGGATGATCGATTCCAGCATGGGGCGCGCCAGTTCCAGCAGGTGGGTGCGGACTTGCTTGACCAGATCCCGGCCTGTCGCCGGCGACAACGATTGTGCCAGTTGCCTTTCGGCGACGGTCAAAACGCCCAGCAGGCGGACGATCATCAGATCCTTGATGATGTGGACACGAATCTGCTCCGCCCGCCATCCCAAAAAATCCTCTCGGAAGCGAATAAACCCCTCGCAGATGGCGGCTTCGCTTTCTGCTTGTGTCAGGGCTTTTGATGCGCGTTTGCTTCTGAGTCGTCGCGCTTCGCGAATCGACAAACCATGTTCTGCTTCGGGCTGGGCACGCTTTTTTGCCTGTTTTGTTGCCTGGCCCCCAGCGGAGACCTCGCGGACGGCACTGGCTAAGACCGCTTTGATTTCTTTCAGCGCAACGGGTTTGGACAGGACCATATCGTACCCGGCCTTGATGGCCATGGTTTTGTGTCCCTGGTCGGCATGGCCGGTAATGGCCACGATCTTTGTTTCGGCAAAGGCCGGCATCTGGCGAAAGTTGGTGACGAGCTGACAGCCGTCCATGTCAGGCATTGCCAAATCGAGCAACATCAGATGGGGCTGAAAGACGGCTGCCACGTTTAACGCCTGCATCCCGCCATAGGTCACATGCACTTGGTTGCCGAGTTCTTCGAGCAACAAACCGAGAGCGTCCGCACCGTCGCGGTCGTCATCGACCACCAGAATTCGAAGCATCTCTTGTTTCGTCGCCACAGGTGTTGGTCCTTTCACAAGCTTGAGGTTGTCAAGTCGCCTTTGTCGCAGCGGCGGCCAAGATCTCTCGCACCTTTCGGAAATCGGCAGGCTTGACCAGGTGGTGGTCGAAGCCCGCTTGCTGCGAACGCTGCCGGTCGCCCTCCCGTTCATATCCCGTGATGGCAACCAGCACGGTGTCGCGGAGTTTGGGCTCCTGACGGATCCGCTTCGCAACTTCATAACCATCCAACAACGGCAGGCCGATGTCCAGCAGGATCACGTCGGGCCGATCGTCGAGGGCCGCTTTCAGCGCCGTCGGGCCGGTGTGAGCCATCCTTACCCGATGTCCGGACTCCTGCACCAGCATCTGCAGGATCTTCGCCGCATCCAGATTGTCATCCACGACCAGTACTTGCAAGGGGCGTGCGGCCGGCTCGCCGGTTTCGTTCGGGGCCGATTGCGCCGCGAGCGTCTCCGGCGCATGCACCGCCAGATGCACGACGAACTCGCTGCCTTGCCCCAACGTACTGGAAACCCGGACGGTTCCCCCGTGCAATTCCACCAGCCGTTTCACCAAGGCCAAACCGATCCCCAGCCCGCCCTGCGCCCGGTCGGATGACCGGTCCGCTTGCGTAAACAGGTCGAAAACGTGGGGCAGAAGAGCGGGAGTGATGCCCAGGCCCGTATCCCGCACACGCAACACCGCTTGGTCGCCTTCCTGCTGAACCGACAGCCAGATGCGGCCGCCCGGGTCCGTATACTTGGCGGCGTTGTTCAGCAGGTTCGTCACGACCTGCGCCAGTCGGGAGACGTCGGCGCGGAGCCAGACCGGGTCAGGCGGCAGAGAGACCGTGAGTTCCTGTTTGCGCTTGTCGATCAGTGGTCGAACCGTCTCGACCGCCCGTTCCACGATGTCGTTCACGGCGACCGGCTCGCGGCACAGTTGAATTCTGCCGTTGGCTGTGCCGGCGATATCCAACAGATCGTTCACCAAATGCGTCAGTTGCCGCACCTGGCGCTCGATGATGGCTCGCGCCTTACGCTGAACGGCGTTCTCATCTTTCTGGAGCTGAAGCAGTTGCACGGCGTTCAGGATGGGGGCCAGAGGGTTGCGGAGTTCATGGCTCAGCATGGCCAGGAATTCATCTTTGCGGCGGTTCAGATCGGCCAACTGCTGCTCCGCCTGTTTGTGTGCGTCGATGTCGCTCATCACCACTCGGCATACACAATCGCCGCTTTCGCCGTCCCGGGCCACGACCGACTCCAAGCGAGCCCAAAAGGGGGCGGCGGCCGCGCGCAACATGCGAATCTCGCATTCCTGGAGCGTATCCGTTCCCAGCAACTGCCTGCGGTGCCGGTAGTAGACGTCCTGGTCTTCGGGAAAGATGCAGCGGGAGAAGGGCTGATTGATCAGATCGCGTCTTGCCAAGCCCAGCAAGCCGGCCCCCGCAAGATTCGCCTCCAAGATCAGTCCCTGTTCGCTGAGGCTGAAATAGCCCACCGGCGCCAGATCGTACAGGTCGAAGTACCGCGCCCGCGAGGCTTCGAGTTCGCCCTGGGCCCGGCGCAGTTCCTCGTTCTGCAGCTCCAGCTCGATCTGATGCACCTGCAGTTCGTGGATCAGCCGCCCGGCTTCCTCCGACGATAGCGTTTCCGGCAGTCGAGCCTGGATGGCTTGAGCCTTTTCCTCGGCGAGCCGACGCAGGTAAAAATGTGCGGTTGGATGACGCGTTGCGTCCGTCATGGTCTCGTTTCTCCCTTGCGGCGAATCAGCCATCGCGGTCGTCCTGTTGGCGTCCGGTCCGCTCCGTTGTTACCAGGGCATACACTTCGCCCGTCGCATTCACCAAGGCGGTGGCGGTCAGCCATACGTCCACATTCTGGCCATCTTTCGCGATCCGCTGCAAGCGATAGGGCTCCAGAACTTCGGCGCGGGCCAGTTGTTTGATCATCGTCAGCGATTCCTCGCGCTGGTCCTCGGGTACCAGGTCGCGGACGTTCATCGCCAACGCCTCGTCTTCGCTCCAGCCGTACACCCGCTGGGCCCCGGGATTCCAGACCAGGATGCGACCTTCCAAATCCTGTACCAGGACCGCAGCGTTGGCGTCACGGACCACCGCGGCCATGTAACGCAGGGCCTCGGATTCCCGCAACACGGCCTGCGCGGCCTTCATCTCGGTCATCTCGGTAAAGGTGATCACCGCGCCTTCGATCACGTTTTCCTGGGTGCGATAGGGACGGATCCGCAGCAGATACCACGCACCCGAGTTGGTTTGCACCTCCACCTCGATGGGAACTAAGGTCTCCAGCACCGTCTGCACGTCTTCCACCAGACGGTCGTAGTTCGCGAGGTTCGAGACGATGTGGCCCACCGGTCGGCCCACGTCGGTCAAGATCAGATTGATCACCTGGGTGACGGCCGGGGTGAATCGCTGGATGCGCAATTGATGATCCACAAAGACGGTGCCGATACCCGTGCCGGCCAACAGGTTGTTCATGTCGTTGTTGGCCCGCGATAGATCGGCCAGTTTGGCCTGCAGTTCGGCGTTGACCGTCGTCAGTTCCTCGTTGACCGACTGCAGTTCCTCCTTGGAGGTTTCCAGTTCCTCGTTGGCGGACTGCAATTCCTCGTTGATCGACTGCATTTCCTCGTTGGAGGATTTCAGTTCCTCATTGGTGGTTTCCAGCTCCTCGTTGGTGGTTTGGAGGAATTCCTCCTTGGCACGCAATTCTTTCTTGAGCGCTGCAACTCGCGTGTCGCTGTCCGTGGTCACCTCGCCTGCGTCCGACGCTGCATCCACAAGGGCGGACTCCTCGGGCCGCTGCGGCTCCGCAGCCGCTTCCGTGAACGTGACCAGAAACAGTGGCGTCGGGTCGGTGGACGCAGTAGAACCTGCTGCCACGGGCTGGATCGCGAGGTCGACCCTCGTGAAATCGCCGTTGGTCTTGACCCGCAGCCCCGACTGACGCACCGGCTGGTGGCTGGCCACGGACCTGTGCAGCGAGGTGGTCAAGTCGCGTCGCAACCCGTCGCGTGCCATCTTCAAGATATTCATGCTGGCCTCGCCCGGTGCCGGTTCCAGGTACAGACCGGTGCGGCCGTGAAGATAGAGGATGCCGCCAGACTGGTCCACCAGTGCTCCGACCGGGGCGTATTGTTGCAGCAGCACCCGTTCCGTCAGTTCCCGCAGTTGGTGTTTGTTTTCGCCGGGCAGCCTCTCGTGCCGCCGTACATCGGCGCCGACCTCCAGCACGGGGGGCAGATACTTCCCGATGGTCGAGCGGTGGGCGCCGGCGACATCCGCTTTGCGCTGATACAGCTTCGCCTTGCGGTCCAGCGTCGCAAAAAGGTCCGCGAACTCGCCCACCGTTTCAGAGGTGCCCAGGAAGAGCACGCCGCCCGGGTTCAATGCATAGTGGAACAAAGGAATGAGTTTCTTCTGGAGATCCCCCCCCATGTAGATCAGAAGATTGCGGCAACTGATCAGATCGAGCTTGGAGAACGGCGGGTCCTTGATCACATCCTGCTCGGAAAAGACCAGGATGTCACGGAGGGCTTTTTGGATGCGGTAGGTGCCGCTGTCCGGCTCCTGGCTGAAAAATCGGGTCAGTCGTTCCGGCGAAACGTCGGCGGCGATACTGGCGGGATAAACGCCCGCCCGCGCCTGTTCGATCGCCTGCCGATCCAGGTCGGTGGCGAACACCTGCAGTTGGCAGTTCTGCTTTGACGCCTCCATCTGCTCCTGCAGCAGCATGGCCAGGGAATAGGCTTCCTCGCCGGTGGAACAGCCGGGAACCCAGACTCGGATGGCCGCGCCCGAGGCTTTGCCGACGAACAGCCGTGGGATGACCTGTTCCTGGAGCGCGGCAAACGCTTCGCGGTCGCGGAAGAAACTGGTCACGCCGATCAACAGGTCGCGAAACAGCGCCTCGACCTCAGCCGGATTCTGCTGCAAGTAGCGGATGTAGTCTCCCAACTGCGCGATCTGGTGGACCGCCATCCGCCGCTCGACGCGGCGGTGGACGGTGTTTTGCTTGTACTGGGAGAAGTCGTGTCCGGTCTGGGCTCGCAGCAGAACGAAGATCTTCTTCAGCGCGGTTTCGGTTTTGGGAGGCGTTGGCGATGCCGGTCGGGGGGGCTTGCCGAAGGCATGCGTGACGTAGGCGATCAATTGCGCCGGCATCTCGGCCGGCGGCAGCACGAAGTCGACCAACCCGGTGGCGATCGCGCTGCGCGGCATACCATCGTGCTCGGTGGACTCGGGGTTCTGCGCCATCACCATGCCGCCTTCGCCCTTGACCGCCCGCAGCCCCAACGTACCATCGCTTCCCGTGCCCGACAGCACGATGCAGATCGCCCGCTCGTGCTGGTCCTGGGCCAGGGATCGGAAGAAGAAGTCGATCGGCAGCCGCATGCCTCGCGGTGCGGCCGGTTCCAGCAACTGCAGGGTGCCATCCAGAAAGGCCATGTCCCGGTTGGGCGGAATGATGTAGGCACAGTCCGGTTGCACCGCCATCCCGTCCTCGACCTCGAAGACCTGCATTCTTGTGTAACGTTTGACCAGATCGGCCAGCATGCTCTTGTGGTCCGGGGCCAGGTGCTGCACCAGGACAAAAGCCATGCCGCTGTCGGTGTCGGCGGGCATACCCGAAAAGAAGGCTTCGAACGCCGCCAGCCCTCCGGCCGACGCACCGATGCCGACGACGGGAAAGCTCGCCTTGGGGCGGACGCCCAACCCCGGCTCCGCGGCTGGCTCGGCCGTCGGCGAGGACTTCACCGGCACGTCATCTTCAG
>REEF01000970.1 GCA_007695205.1 Planctomycetaceae bacterium | reverse complement strand
AAAACGACCCCCGACCCCTTCCGCCCGATTCCACCAAGAAATACCTGGCCGGGTGATTAGCTGAATGATGAAACCGCATGCTTCCTGTTGTTACCGCACAGCAGCCTGCCGGACAACCCCGAAACGGGCGGTTCGCGAATCGTCTTGAGTCTTTCACGGGTTTCGCGTAACATCCCGCCGGTTTTCGCACGGCTCGTCTCTTGCTGGAAAGCGTTCTTGCCGGATGGTGGATTTCGACATTCAACGTTGCAGTCGTCGTTGCGCCAAGTCGGACCAGGAATTCGCGCCGGGCGAGGTGTTTTATTCGGTGCTGATCGCCAAAGGCTCCGAAATTGTCCGATATGACTACAGCGAAGCGGCCTGGGAGGGTCCGCCGGACGAGGCGATCGGGTGGTGGCGATCCCAGATGCCCGAACCGACCGCGCGGCGAGCCAATTGGGCGCCGAACGACGTGATGCTGGACTATTTCCAGCAACTCGAGTCGCAAGCAGAAAAGCAGGACGTCCGATACATCCTGACGCTGTTGATGATCCGTCGTCGGGTGCTGCGTCTGGAGGATTCGGAATTCGACGAACAGGGGCATGAGAGCATGGTGGTCTTTTGCCCTCGAAACGACACGGAATACCACGTGCCGGTGGTGTCACCGGATGCAGCACGGGCTCGCGAGATTCAGGACGAACTGGCTCGACTGCTGTTGTCCGACGCGGTTTAGATGATTTGACAAGGATGTTGCGTTGAGGTTTTTCAGGTCGTCAACCTGGTTGATCGCTCTCGTGCTGATTTCGTCCAGCGGCGCAAGTTGTCCGATGCGGCAGACCCCCGGAGTTACGCCTCCCTCAGCCTTCTTCGGGCCTCCTACGATTGACGAGGTCCTGGGCGTCATCAACGCGAACAGCGGCCGTATCCAGCAGCTTCAAGCCGAT
The DNA here is from genome assembly GCA_007695205.1 of Planctomycetaceae bacterium. Classification (GTDB taxonomy): domain Bacteria; phylum Planctomycetota; class Planctomycetia; order Pirellulales; family Pirellulaceae; genus SKKK01. The sequence goes on along the minus strand of REEF01000970.1, from coordinate 4,688 downwards.
AATGCTCGACTAGCCATCCAAGGGGTGCCGTCGATGCGAGCCAGCATTGCGCTGGAGCGACCGCGGAATTTTCGTCTGCGGGCACAATTTGTGGGATTGGGCGAGGTACTGGATCTGGGCAGCAACCACGAGCTGTTCTGGGCCTTGATCGATGCCCCGGAAATTGCCACCAACGTCCCCCGTGGGATCTATTACGCACGTCATGACCAGCATGCTTCCAGTCGTTTCGACATGTTGCCGATCCGACCCGATTGGCTGGTCGATGCTTTCGGGCTGCCGATCCTGGATGCGGCCCACGTTCATGAAGGGCCTTGGCCGCGCGGTTCGGACCAACTGGAGATCCGATCGCGGATTCCGACATTCGCAGGCGAGACAGGTCGGATCACCATCGTCCACGCTAACTTCGGCTGGGTCCTGGAACAACACTTGTATGATGTACGAGGCCAATTGGTGGCTTCTTCGCTGACGTCCAACCACCGCTACTATCCGGAAATCGGCGTCTCGTTGCCGCATCGCATCGAGATCCGCATGCCACCACCCAATCGCCCCTTCCATCTGGAGATCGACACGTACTCGATCAATCAACTGCGAGTCGAATCGAGTCAGTTATTCGCCATGCCGAACTATCCGGGTTACCCCATGATCGACTTGGCCGCGCCCGGCATGGTCGCACCGCCAGGAGGATTGCCCAACCAGTCGCCCGCCATGCCCTACCCGAACCAGCCATCGGCCGAAAGGTACCCCGTCACCGGGTTACGACCCAGGTATCGCGGTTATTCGACCATCCGCTAGACAGCCACCCCCCTTCCGCGAGGGGCGCTGCTCAAATTTGACGAATCGACTCGGTAGAACGTATAATCCGAAAAGGATGGGGGGAAGTTATATGGTTCCAAGATGGTCTTGCCTGGATATGCTGCTGCACTTGACTTCGGTCGCGCTTGCTGCATGCATGGTAGCGTTCGTTTCGCCGCTGGGTGCCGAAGTCGTCACACTAAAGAATGGGATGCAATACGAGGGCCGTGTCGGCAAGATCGGGACGCTGGGCGCTGATCCATTGCAGCCTTCCGGCGCCGCTGGGCAGGTGCCGACTCGACAAATCGTGTTGATCGATGATGACCTGCGTCGCATCTTTGTTTCCTCGTGGCAGGTTCAATCCGCTGTGGCTCAGCACACGCCTGTCGAGCGGATTCGTATCGACCAGCGTACGGCGGTCAGTGCTCGTCGAGTCGCTGCGGTCGGCCCCATCCTGCGGACAACGGCGTGGGACGAGTTCGGTCGGCGGATTCTTTCCATGAACACGGCGGACGGCCCCATTCACGTGGTCCAGGGGATCACGGAGATCACGCCGACCTATACCCGAGTGGAAGGGCTGCAAGCGAAGCAATCGTACGTCTGGGACATGCGGATCGCCACCAGCTCGATTCCAAGGGACGTCTTGTCCAGTGTTTTGATGCGGCAGATCGATTCGCAGGACGCCGACGAACGTTTACGGATCGTGCGTCTGTATATCCAAGCCGAACGCTACGAGGACGCGAAGGCGGAACTGGAACAAGTCATCCAGGATTTCCCCGACCTGGCCGATTTGCAAAAGCAAGTCGTTTCGTTCCAGCAAATGAGCGCTCGACGCTTGATCCGCGAGATCGAGTTGCGCCGCTCGGCCGGGCAGCACGAGCTGGCGTACAATATGCTGGACCAGTTCCCTGACGAGGGAGTCGCTGGGGAAATCCTGCTGCAGGTCCGTGACATGCTGGACGATTACAAGGCGACCAATCAACGCGCCCAGCAGGCGGCCGAATCCTTGCAGCAACACCTGACGGAGATCGCCGATGCGAACAGACGAACGGAAGTGGAACCGGCCGTCCAAGAGATCTTTCGCGAATTGGGCCTGAACACCTTCGATCGCATGGCGGATTACCTGCGTCTGGCTGCTGCCGACGAGTTGACGGCCGAACAGAAAGTATCTTTGGCGATCAGCGGTTGGCTGTTGGGCAGTGGGGCCGGGACGGACAACCTGGCAGTCGCCAGTTCCTTATATCAGGTGCGTGCGATGATTCGACAGTATCTGAACGCACCCCAGGTCCACCAGCGTCGCACGATCCTGGCCGAACTGCTTTCGCTGGAAGGCAGCACGCCCGCCAATGTGGCTCGCCTGCTGGCTCACATGAAACCCGCCGTCGAGACCGAGGTGACGGAATCGGAGGTGCCAGGATTTTTCACCTTGTCGGTGCCCGGTTTGACGGGCGAGGGCGACTTCGAGTACCTGGTGCAATTGCCACCCGAGTACGATCCGTATCGTCTGTATCCCTGCATCATCACGCTCAACGGTGCGGGCAACACTCCCGAGCAACAGATCGCTTGGTGGGCGGGCGACTACCACTCGGATTTTCGCATGCGATTGGGCCAGGCTTCGCGGCAAGGCTATGTGGTGATCGCGCCCAAGTGGACCAAGCCGCACCAACGCGAATACGAGTTTTCGGCGCGCGAGCATGCAGCCGTCCTGTACGCACTGCGGGATGCCTGCCGCCGCTTCTCGATCGATACCAACCGCGTGTTTCTCAGCGGCCACTCCATGGGCGGCGATGCCGCTTGGGATCTGGGACTGTCGCATCCGGATCTGTGGGCCGGCGTGATCCCCATCGTGGCGACCGCCGACAAATATATCTCGCGGTATTGGGAAAATGGCCGTTACGTCTCGTTCTATTTCGTCGCGGGTGAAATGGACGGGGATCGGATGACCAAAAACGCGATCGACTGGGATCGCTACCTGCGGCCGCACTACAACACGACCATCGTCATGTATCAGGGTCGAGGCCACGAGCATTTTCACGACGAGATCCAGGAAATCTTTCAGTGGATGAATCTGCATCGACGCGATTTCTATCCGGGGACCTTCGAATGCGTGTCCCTGCGTCCGTGGGACAATTTTTTCTGGTGGGCCGAGGTCGATAATTTTCCGGCCGCATCGATTACGCTGCCTGTGCATTGGCCACCCACTGGCCGACCGGCACGAACCGAGGGCCGCTTGATGCAGAATAATCGGCTGATCCTTCGTACGGCGGCCACACAGGCGACCATCTGGTTATCCCCCGAGATGGTCGATCTGAACAACCATGTTTCGATTTCACTCAATGGACGGAACCTGCGCGAGGTTCCCGAGGCCAGTGTCGAGGTGCTGCTGGAGGACGTTCGGACTCGCGGCGATCGCCAGCATCCTTTCTGGGCCAAGATCGAAAGCTCCGGCCGAGGACGATGACCGATTAACCCCAACGTTGCATAAGGTTCGCTCGTAGGACGGATTGGTAATCCGTCCAGCGTTGAGCGAGACATCGATGGCAACATCGCTGCGAGACATCACGGAAAGTGAACTCCAGCCACCGCTGACTTTTTCGGTTTCGCATTGGTATGTCACGGACGGATTGCCAATCCGTCCTACTTTTTATGCAACCATGGGGTTAACGCGCCCGGTTGACCGCGGGCGGTTGACCGCGGGCGTGCTCCCCCTTTTGCAGACGCCAAGTGATTCAGCTAGAATCAATGCGACGGTGAGACCACCAACCTTTTGTTTTGCTGGACGGGAGACTTTCATGACAAGCAAGAACGATCGCCCTGGGATGACTCGTCGCGGTGTGCTGGGAGGCATGGCGGCGACGGCAGCGCTCGGATTTTCCGCTTCCTCAGCCTCGGCCAACCCCTCGGCCGACCCCTCGGCACCGCTGGATGCCCAGGCGCTGGAGCACTTGGTCGTGTCGGTCGACGACGTGCCGACCGCCCAGTTCGAATGGGGCACGCTGAAGTGGATGTTGAGTGCCGATCAATCGCCGGGCGCCGAGCAGACGTTGGGGATCTGCCAGATCTTTCCCGGCAAGATCAACCCGTTGCACTACCATCCCAATTGCGAGGAGATCCTGTACATGATCGCCGGGCGTGGCAGGCATCGTCTGGGCGACGAGTCCGTGGAATTGACGCCAGGCATGGCCATCCGCATCCCGCAGAATGTGCATCACAATCTGGAGAACATCGGCTGGGAAACCATCCTCTGCCTGGTCAGTTTTTCGACAGGCGACCGAAAAATGGTGCACGTCCAGTAAGCATTTTCCCCCTGGACGCTCGAAAACCGGTTGACTCCGAATCTAGCGGTCTTCGCCGTCTTCCGTCGCTTGGGATGGGTCCAGCACTAGCGTGAATGGGCCCTTTCCTTGGACCTGCAGGTTCAAGGTCTTGCGATCCGCGTGGTACTGGGTTTCCAGCAATTGGCCGCCTTCCAATTCGATGCGGGGCATCGCGGGGACTCGCACCAATCGCAACCAGTAAGGTTCCGACGACCAGCCTTCGATGACGATGCGAATCGTCGCACCGTCCTGGTCGATGCTTCCGATCTGGCCGGGGGCGTGCAGCAGCATGCCATCGGGTCCGATGCGTTCGAGCGTATAGATGGGCGTTCGATCATAGGCCTCGGCCAGATTCGCCTGGACGGTCCCCGGGCTGATCGCCGGTCCATCCGGCCGCTGCTCGCGGAGGAAAAAGAAATCGGCCAACAATCCCTGATGCTGCGGGTCGTCCGGCGGAAACGACTGCTGCAAGCCAGACCTTGTGATCCCGACCGCCAACTGGTTCCAAAATTCGCGTTGTTCGGCGTCCAATCGAGCCAATTCCTGGAGCGACGAACGGTAGACCAGCCCGCACCACTG
>REEF01000419.1 GCA_007695205.1 Planctomycetaceae bacterium | reverse complement strand
GGCTAACCCGCTTTCCATATGGTGAACCGTCGGCCGAAAACGACTCCCGACCCCTGGCCCTCACGCGTGTCACGCCGTCTTCATGTCGACGACAACGCACGATCCGGCGACCGATCGCAGCATGGTTCCCGGGCGATGATGGGGAACTCGCAGATAAGCCAGGCCCAGCGGTGCGTTCCAGCGTGGTGACCAGATGGCCGACGTGACGGTGCCGACCGCCGCACCGGTCGGCTGCTTCTCGACTTCGATCGCCTCACCTGCCGCAGGAACCGTCTGCTCCATCCATCGCACCGGGACCAGCAACCGGTTGACGTGTCCCAAAGCGTCCAGCCGAGCGACCGTCTCCTGGCCCAGATAACAGCCCTTGGTAAGGCTGATCGCCGTCGCGTCCCGATTCACCTCCTGAGGCAGATTCGCGTCGGTAACGTCCTTGCCGAATTCGGGCCAGCCCGCCTCGACCCGCAAGATCTCCCACGCCTGCTGGCTGCATAACGCAGCACCCTGCGACGTCAACTGGTCGATTCGCTGGCCGAGTTCCTCGCGCGGCAGGAAGATCAGCCAGGCATCGATCGCGCCCAGCTCGATCCGGTACCGCGATAACCCGTTGTCCTGCCCTATCGGCCGGTCACGATCCGTATTCAGCCAGCGATCCAAGCCCATGCCAGCTCGCGGGCCCGCGACCAACAACTGGCCCCACTCCGACGTGCGATCGAACATGCGAACATCGTCTCGGATCAAGTAGCGATCCAGATGCGTCATGATCGACTCGGCCTGACCGGCGACGGTCTCGAGGATCAGGTGCTCGGGACCGCAAAAGATGGACACATGCCCGATGGTCTTGCCTTTGACGTTGGTTAAAAATGCCTCACAGCCCTGACCGGGCGTCAATCGCTGGAGGTCGTTCGTGCAGAATCCGTTCAGGAATCGGATGCGATCCCCACCGGAAAACTCGATCCGCGTGCGGCAACTGATGTCGATCAGCCCCCAGTTGTCTGTCAACGATCGGTACTCTTCAGCCAATGACTCAGCGATCACGGTAGACGCCCCTCGAGGTTCAATCTTCGGTGTGATCCAGTTCCAGCATGGTCCGATGCGCGTCGCCCAGAAGCAGGCAGGTCGGGTATTGGCGGCTTAACCGCACGATTTGTTCGGGACCAGTCAAATACCCCAGCCCCAAATCTTCGACCGTATCCTCGCTTAATCCGCTCAGCAAAAACACGTCGACTCGCGGACGAGCGTCCAGCAACATCAAAGCGGCTGGCGCATCAAACGATCGATCGCGCAGGATTTCCCGTCGCGCGATCGAATCATCAGGCTGGCTGGCCAAACGTTGCAGGGCCGGACCCGGCGTACGCTTCAAATCCGTGCACAGCACGATGGCGCCGTGGTCGGCCGTGACGGCCAAGGCGGCATGCAGCGCTCGGCTGACATTCTCCCACGTCTGCACGTGATCCGCGCCCTCGATGGCCGCGATGACCAACTGCGGACTGTCTGATAAACGATGCACCCAGGCCGCTTCACACAACCCACGCCCGTGCTGGGCGACCGCGTTCGCCTCGCCCGCCAGTACGTGCAACAGACTGTCCCCCACCCCCGGCACGACCTGTAGTATCAAATGGATCCCTAACAGCCAAGCCGCCTCGTCCGCCTCCCGTGCATGCCGTCGCTGTTGGACCGCCTCATGGCTGCCCCCGGCCGCGCGAAGACGTTGCAACGTCGCCTGGTCCGAAAAGGCCGGGAACAGGCTGCCATGGACGCCCAGATAGCCCAAGGAAGCCTGGGGACGCAAACATCCGACGGGCAACACCATGTCCGCGTCGAACAACAGACGATTGAAATAGATCGGCTTGTTCTCTTTGGATGCCGCCAGATAAGCCAGATTCTTCTTATCCAGCGGATCGTGCTGCTGGATGTGTACCTCTGCGGCTAACCGCGATGGCAAGAGATCACCGATCCCCTGAAGTTCACAAGCGTCCACGCCGCCCGACAACAGGACGGTGATGTCTTCCGGCAATACGTTCGCCTCGACCAGCGAATGCACAATCCCCGCGACGACGGCCGCTTGTCGAGGCACATCGTCGGCCATGGCCACCACAATGCGATCGCCCGGAACCGTGGCTCGGGCCAGCGACGGGTACCCCTGCGGATCCGCCAAAGCCGCACTCACGGCGGCGACCGGATCGTCGATCGACCGAGCTGATAGGCGGCTGAGATCGGCCAGCAGGCAAGCGGGGTCCAGGTCGATCGTCAGCAGCGTTCCCGGGCCGTAGTACAGCGAAGCATTCATGGCGTCAGGCGACTCCAGCATCCAGGCAGCCAAGCCAGTGATCGGCCTGCGAAAAGTCGTCCAATAACACGTCCGGCCGCTGAACCGCCAAACTGTCCCGGCTATAAAAGCCCGTCGCCACTGCCACCGCTCGAGCACCAATGTGCCGAGCGCAAAGGATATCACGCGGCGTGTCGCCGATTACCCAAACTCGATCCAGATGCAAACGTCCGTTGAACCGCTGTCGAGCTGCCGTTAAAGCCGCTTCGGCCACGACGCGACGATCTTCATGCTCGTGGCCATACCCGCCGAAACCGAAATGATGGTCGATGCCAAAATGGACCAGTTTGATCCTCGCTCCCTCCGGCGTATTGCCGGTCAATATGCCAATCGCTTTCTCGGAATCGGTTGCCAGCGACTGCAACATGGCCTGCACCCCAGGCAGCACATGCCCGACACCCAAGGGTAACTGGTCCGTCAGGTGCCTCAAGTACATCTGATGGAATCGGTGCCAGTTTTCCAACGTGTCCCGTACGCCGCACGCCTGAAATAACTCGCTGGCAATCGCGCGATCGGTCCGCCCGCACGTGTCGATCTCCGGCGGCGGGTCACACCCAAACGCCTCGAGAAACGCTTGGCGCAACGCGATCATTCCCGAACCTCGGGTATGAATCAATGTACCATCGATATCGAATAAAAAAACATGCATATAACTTTTGTCCCGTCACGGGCCCTTTGCTGACGAAGCCGGCGAAAACAGCCAACTCCGGCCATCGAAGCTGGCGGAGTATGCCAAGCTCTCCCAAATGTATCGGAATCACAAGAGGATTAGAACCCAACACAGACCAGACCGTCGTATTGGCAAAAAGATTGGTGGCAGGCAGATAATCATTCGACACGAATCGCCGCACCGCAGAATCGGCCACTCGCTTGCAACGTCCGGTTCGGCCGCATGAGGCACGCCGTAGGTGGCCATCAGTGCCCGCAATTGCCCAGCGTCAAATTCACCAGCGGGACGTCGGTGCGTTGCAGCGTGGGAGCGAAAGCTTGAGTCAACTGCTCGGCCGTCGTTCTCCAGCCGATCACGGTGATCCCGAAACGAGGTTCTTCTGCCCGAAACGGCCGTTCGGTAAGCTGATCAAACACGCCTTCGACCAGCACAGGCCCGTCTCCCCAGTCGACGATCCCCTTCAGCCGCAACAACTGGTCCTGCATGCGGGCAAAGGCGGCATGGAATGCTTTGCGGTCCCCTCGGCGGCCCACGATCGAACACGTTGCCAATTCCTGCGGAGCAGCGATGGTGGCCTCGCCCTGACAAGGCACATGCTGCAAACTCTGCAACCAGTCCCAATCGATACGACCATGAGCGACCCGGATTTGGGCGGCGCGGGGGTTCAAATCTCGGACCACCGACGCCAGCCGCTCCGCACCCGATTCGCCCAACACGTCGATCTTATTGATCACCAGCCCATCGGCCGACGCAACCTGTGCCCGCGACGCCTTCAAATAAGGCAGCACTTTGGTGAAATTCGGGTCCACCACACACACATTGGCCTGCACCTGGAACCGATCTCGCGTGGACGATAGTTGGAAAAAACTGTCCAAATCGGCGGTCTGCGCCATTCCGCTGGCCTCGACAATCACCAACTGTGGCCGGATCTCGGCGGCGATTGTCTCCAACGCCTGCACCACGTCCGTCTGGATGCAAGCACAGAACAAGCTGCCTCGATTCAGCTCGAACACGTGCTCGGCAGACCCTTTCAATAGCTGCCCATCCACCCCCAACGTTCCAAACTCGTTAACCAATAAGGCCACCCGCTGCGACCGGACCTCTTCAGTGGCCAGCAAGTGGTTCAGTAACGTGGTCTTTCCGGAACCGAGGTAACCGGTGATCAGGTAGACAGGAATAGGCATGATGGGGATGATTTCCACGAGCAAAGGGACGCGATAACTACAGCGACCAGCTTTGCCGGATCAGGGGCGGTTGTCAAGGTGATGCGTGACGCGGGCGGGGTCGGGAGTCGTTTTCGGTCAGCGACCAACCATATGGAAACGAGCTTGCCCGAAACCGACTCCCGACCCCTTCCGCCCGACCCCTTCCGCCGATTCCACCAAGAAATTTTTGGACGAGTTCGTACCGTCAATCAGTTCACCGCGAGTCAGTTCGATTGCATCGCAAAGTAAGCGCGGTCCAAACCGTGCCGCAGTGTCCATGAACGCTGGGTCGCGCAGTGTGTGTGGGTTGCCTGGGTCAACGTGACGTTTAGATCGCGCGTGACCGTGGTCGGCATCCGGTCGCCGTAGCTGACGAGTTTGCGAGCTGTCTCGGTGTAAATCTCAGCACACTGATGGTGATGTCCTGCATTGAACAAGCGAGCGCCGCGAGAGATCGCGTGCTCGATCATCTGCCGTGCCTCGTGAGCACTGACCTTGTCCTGCGGCAGCAGAACGCTGTCGATCACGTGAATGACGCCGTTGGAAGCGTCGATGTCGGTGGTGAGCAGTTTCGCGTCATTGATCTTCGCGACACCGTCCCCCACGGTTACACGAATGTTCTGGCCCAACAGCGTCCTTGCTTCCCTGCCGTCGACTGCTGCATCCGAATAAACGCGACCGGCAATCACGTGATATTTCAGGATATTAGCGAGCTGCTCTTTGTTTTCAGGCTTCAGTAGCGATTCTACCGTTCCCTCCGGCAATTTGCTGAAAGCGTCATCCGTCGGAGCAAACACGGTGAACGGCCCCCCGCCCGCGAGGGCGTCGGCTAATCCGGCGGCCTGTGCCGCGGCCAGCAATGTTTCGAACTGGCCCGCCTTCTTCGCTACCGCGACAAGATTGTCACTCGCCGGTAAAATCACGCTATCAATCACGTGGATGATCCCGTTAGAGCATTGAACGTCGGTCTGCACGACGCTTGCCTGATCCACCGTCACCTTCCCACCCTCGGTCTTGATCTCCACACGCTGCCCATTCAGCGTCGTCGCTCCGCTGAGCGACACCACCTTCGACGCTGGGACTTTGCCTTGCACGACATGGTACGTCAGGATGCCAATTAATTTCTCCTTGTTTTCCGGCTCAAGCAGCGTTTCAACGGTCCCGGCCGGCAACTTGGCAAACGCATCGTCCGTCGGGGCAAACACGGTGAAGGGACCTTCTCCCTTCAACGCGTCCACCAGACCTGCCGCCTGCACGGCCGCAACCAAGGTGTTGAACGATCCAGCCGATACGGCCGTGTCCACAATATCATCGGCGGCCCGCACGGTCGACGCTTGACCGGCAACGATCCCTGCCAGAACGAAAACTGCACAATACATACGAGATTTCGATGTCCACATAATTCTCTCTTCTCCCT
>REEF01000749.1 GCA_007695205.1 Planctomycetaceae bacterium | reverse complement strand
GCCGTCGCTTCGCGACTCTGGTTCCCTCGGGTTCGTACGCCCACCATGGGTTCGCGCCCATGGCGATTGCATGACATCGCTTCGCCATTTGGGCCGCTGTCGTCGTACATGAAGAACCCCTGTGGCGGATCGATGTCGCTTGACGTCGTTCCGCCAGGCAAGTTAGAGTAGAGATAAGTCTGAAAACGGAACGGCCCGGAGATCGTTGCCATGCTGACGTTTCGCTGCACATCCTGTTCGAAGCTCCTGAAAGTCCAGGATTCTTTGAGCGGTAAACGGATCAAATGCCCTCATTGCGCTGCCGTGAACACCGTCGCAGAACGGCCGTCCGCTCCGCCGGATTCGCCCTCGATCGAATCGCCCTCGATCCAAGTCGTGCCGACCATCCAAGTCGCTCCGGCAAAACCGGCCGGCAAGTCCCCCGCGGCCGCAAGATCTGGGCGCGGTGCATCACGGCACAAGAAGAAACGCGGGAATCCCGGGATGTGGCTGATCGCCGGTTCGATCCTGGCCATGGCCGGGGTCGGCGTCGCGGCGATCTTCCTGCTGGGCGGAAAGGCAAACGGTCCGGTGGCCTCGCAGACCGAGTCCCGTCCCGAGGACACGCAAGCATCGTCTGAGCTGACCGACCAACCTGTCGAAGATCATCAGGATGCCACACTCGATCAACCGACGGACCCGGCTCGGACCGCCGAGGTGGAACAAGACGACGTGTCAGATCATCTGGCCCTCGCGGTCCAGGAACCGTTGCCCGAGGATCGGGTTGCAACGGCCGCACAGCCAGCCGATACCGAAGGCATGCATCTCGAAAAGACACAGACGGCAGCGGATCGGCAAGATGCATCGGCCGATCGTCACGACGAAATGGCCGACAGCGTCGCCGCGCCAGACGATCTACCAACGGCGGCGGGCACGATCGCGCCAGCCGTGGGTACCGACTTGCCTCAACCGACCCTCGACGATCGCCCCATGCTCGATTCGGACGACGATACTCGCGTCACGGTCAGCCCCAGCGGGCTGACCGACCAGGACCAGCAGCAGTTGGCCCAATTGTACGGCAATCGCCAGCTCTTCTCCGTCAAGGAATATCCCACGTTGCGGCGGATCTTTGCCGAGCGTTTCGCGCGATTACACGAAGTCCAGATCCGGACGGCATGGGGCGAGGACCTGCCGGCCATGCAGCAGTGGCTGGCGGACTATCCTGCGATCCGCGAACAGCTATTCCTGGCGATCGATCCCCAGACGGACGATGTCGTTCGCGCACTGCAGATATTCCAGTCGCTGAAGGAGGCCTTTCCGGACCAGATCGTGCCGTACGCCAATCTGGCGATCGCCATCGCCGTGACGTGGGACCAACCGCAGCACATCTACCATTACACAGGACACCAGCGGCGAGCCAAAGCGATCCTGCCGGACGGGTTGACCGACGAAATCGACAACTTTCGTTATTTCGTGGAGACCGAGCCCGTGATGCAAGGCCGCGGACAATGGTTGCCTTGGGAGTTCCTGGTGCATGTGGTCAACCATCGGACGCCCAGGGCAGAACGCAACTGGGCGCTGCAGCACTACCTGGCTCATCGAGTCATGTTTGGCAAGTGTTATCAAGACGTTCCCTACGACAATTTGATGCTGGAAAGCCAAAGCCAGCAGGCTCGCATGAACGGCCACCCTTACACGTTGGCCAATCTGCGGACCTACGGAGGCGTCTGTGCGCTGCAAGGCGATTTCGCGTCGCGAGTCGGCCAGAGCCTGGGAGTGCCGTCGGCCTACGTCGGTGGCGAATCGGCCTACGGCGACCTGCACGCCTGGGTCATGTGGGTCGAGATCAAAGCGGTGACGCCCAAGAGTATCGTGTTCAGTCTCGAGTCGCATGGTCGGTACCGAGGCGACCGTTACTATGTGGGCACCCTCCGCGATCCGAAATCGGGACGCCAGATCACCGATCGCCAACTGGAACTGCGCCTGCATACCGTCGGCAGCGATCCGGTCGCCAAACGCCACGCGGATCTGGTGATGGCGGCCTATCCCTTGCTGCAGGACCAGTTGGAACTGAACACCAGCGCTCGATTCGACTATCTCCGCCGCACGGTCGAATTATGCCTGGGCCACGATCAAGCCTGGCAGGCGTTGGCCGACATGGCGACGTTGGACGAGGTGAAACAGAAGCACCGCAAGCAGATGACCCGCATCCTGGACCAGTTGTTCCGCACCTTTGCCAACTTCCCGGACTTTACCTGGACCATCTTCGACGACCTGATCCAGTTCGAAGACCGACTGAAAGAACGCATCAAGCTGTACGAACGTTTGACCATCCTGTACCAGGCGGCCCAGCGGCCGGATCTGGCCTGTGAAGCCCGTTTGCGGTTGAGCGATCTGTTGGTCGAGGACGGCCGGGAACTGGAGGCCGTCGACGGGTTGGCCGCGACGATCTACGCTTTTGTCGACGAGGGCCGGTATGTCCCGAGGATGCTGGATCGCATCGAGTCGATTTGCCAGGACCTGGACGGCGCGACGCCGCATCTGTTGCGCTTCTACCATTCCTTCTTGCCTCGCATCCCACAGATGCGAGGCGATCGGCCCAGCCGATACTGCATGGAGATGTTCGAGCGCGGCATCGCCCTGTTCCGCCAGCACGGCGAAACGGCGCTGGCGCAAACCTACGAAAACCAATTGGCTCAGATCCGCGCCGGCCAAGGCCGCCGCTGATCTTTGAAGTTGCGCATCGTCTCCGCCGAGCTCGCTCGGTGGAGCGCATGATTCGGTGACTTGGGGCGCGAAGCTCCAACCATTGCTCCCACCGAGCAAGCTCGGCGGGGAGCGGAAAACATCGGGATTTGCCCGCTAGTGCAGAATCACCGCACCACCGAGCAAGCTCGGAGAGGGCGAAGTCTGACGAAATGCGCAACTTCAAAGCCGCGGATCCAGGCCGCCGCGGATCAGGGCCGCCGATGCAACGATGCCGATCACGGCTCGGGCGTAATGCGTACCTGGGCCAGGTAGATGTTCGATTTGCCTTCGTGCGACGAGTAGTAGCTGACCCACAGCAAACCGTCGTGCAGGACCAGACCCGCGTAACTGGTGTCACCGCCCGAGGGCAGCTTCAGAAACTCGGTCAACGTCCCCGCCTCGGGATCGACCCAGCACAGCGACGTGCGGACCGGCGAGTCGTACAAGCGAACCGCCGCGACGAATCGGCCGTCCTCAAGACGGATCATGTGCGGACCGCCGATCCGCACACCCAGCTTCTTCCATGTCCACTGGGTGTAAGGCGGGTGGGAACGACCCAGATAGCCGGAATTCGGCTGGCCGTCCTGACGCAACAGACAGTAAGCCGTATCGTCCGGTAAGAAGACCAGCGACGTTTCGTTCGGGTACGTTCCTTCGACGGCAACCTGCTCGATCAGCGTGTCGAACGATCGGCCGTCCGAACTCGTGAAGAACCGCAAGCCTCGATTGTCGTTTCGACATCCGTACCCGAACCCGTACGCTTGCCCCTGGTGCCACGTGATGCGCCATAGCCAGTTGTCGCGATCACCCACCTCGTGAGCCTCGCTCCAAGTTCGCCCGTCGTCCGAAAACCAGACCAGCGATTGGTGCCGATGCGTCACCGGTTCGTTGATCGCTTCGGCGCCAGCCAGCATCAGGCGGCCGTCGGGGGTCACCGTGATCTTGGCATCGCGCAGATCGGAATCCGACGAAGTGATCAGGGCTGCCGACTCCCACGTCTGGCCGTCGACCGAGGTGATGACGCGCAACGCCCCGTCCGGCGAAACATGGCCTTGACCTTCGCGGAACACGCAGAACCAACGGTCCTGGAACCGCACCAGATCGGTGAAGGCGTTATGCGGTGCTTGATCCCAGATCTTTTGCACCCGGACCAATTCGGCCGGTTCGTCCGCACCGCTGGACGTGACCGCCAGGACCACCAGGATCAGGCTCAAGACAGATCTCATCGCGTTACCTCGTCTTTCTTCAGCTTGTTGCAAAAATCGGGTTGTGAAAAGAAGCCCAACGCCCCCAGGCACCGAACGTTCATCACCGTCTACTGGCCTTGCGTCGATTCGCTGGGTAGCGATCTGCTGCGGTTATGTGATACACTTCGGGTACTTCTGTCGTCAACCGCGTGAACCTTTTTTCCAAGGCCCAGATCGGTAGGAACCAATGAACCTTGCCGCGTTACCCAACCACAAAACCAAGATCGTCGCCACCATCGGCCCCGCGTCCGATTCCCCGGCCATGCTCGAGCGACTCATGCGGGCCGGCATGAATATCGCTCGCTTGAATTTTTCGCACGGCGACTTCCCCAGTCATGCCGCTAACATCGAACGGATCCGAGCCGCCGAGCGTGCGACGGGTCGACGTGTGGCGATCATGGCCGACCTGCCCGGTCCCAAGATGCGGATCGGCCAACTCGATCCGGAACCGATCGAACTCCAAATGGGCGATTCATTTATCCTGACCGTCGATGACATCGTAGGCGACGCGTCCCGCGTTTCGGTCAGCTTCAAAACCTTGCCCCAGGTCGTCCGTCCCGGCGATCGACTGTTTTTGAACGACGGCCTGGTGCATCTGGTCGTCCAAAAAGTCGACGGGGTGGACGTGCATTGTCAAGTCGCCGTTGGGGGCGAACTTCGCTCGCGCAAAGGCTTGAACCTGCCGGGGATCGATCTGGGCATCAGCGCGTTTACCGACCATGATCGACGATGCCTCGAATTCGCGCTCGACGCCGGCGTGGATGCGATCAGCCAGTCGTTCGTCGAACATGCGGCGGATCTCCACGCGTTGCGGGATGCAGTGCGGGCGATGGGCAAGTCGCCCTTTCTGATCGCCAAGATCGAACGGACCGGTGCGTTGAAAAACATCGACCAGATCCTGGACGCTGCCGACGGCATCATGATCGCTCGCGGCGATCTGGGCGTCGAGGTGCCGATCGAGGAGATCGCGGTCGTCCAGAAACAGTTGATCGCCAAGGCCAGTCTGGTCGGCAAGCCGGTGATCACCGCCACCCAGATGCTGGAATCCATGACCGTCAGCCGTCTGCCCACGCGGGCCGAGGCGACGGACGTGGCCAACGCGATCCTGGATGGCACCGACGCGATCATGCTGTCCGGGGAATCGGCGATGGGCCGATACCCGGAAGAATCCGTCCGTATGCTGGCGCGGATCGCAGCGTTCACCGAGAACCATCGGCCGCCCACGCGATTGGACGACATGCGCGCTTTGCTGAAACAGTCCCGACCCGGCAACGCGGCCGAGGCGATCGGGGCGCTGGTCGAAAACTCGCTGGAAACCGTGCCGTGCGCGGCCGTCTTTGTTCCAACCCGATCCGGCGCGACCGCTCGCATGATCTCGCGGTTCAATCCGGGCGTGTGGATCGTCGCCATCAGCCGTGATCATCAGGTGTGCCAGTCGCTGATGTTCGCCTATGGCGTGCATCCGGTCCACTTGTCGGTCGATCCGGATTGCTGGTCCGATTTCGCACGAAATTGGTTGCGCGAACAGGACGTCACCCAGGGCATCGCCATGCTGGTCGCCGGTCCCTGCGAACGTCACCCGGAAAGCAATCACCGTTTGGAGTTCATGTCGATCGATCCGAAACGATTCGTTTCTCAAAACGCA
>REEF01000890.1 GCA_007695205.1 Planctomycetaceae bacterium | reverse complement strand
GATAGCTGACGATTGCGAGTATGGTTATCCGTTTATGATAGAACCATCGGATTGATCAGCGTTGATCAGCGTTGATCAGCGGTCGGTCTCTCGTCACTAGGTTAGCGAAGCGGCTGGATCGCCGCCGACCTTGATCAGCACCGCAGTCAGATCGTCCACTTGGTCATCGCCGGCGCTGTACTGTTGGACCGTTTCCAGCAGACGGTCCAAGATCTCTTTGGCGGGCCGTTGACGCATCCGATGCACCAGGCTCAAACAGGCGGTCGCCCCGAACGGCTCCCCGACCGCGTTACGGCTCTCCAAAATTCCATTGGTTGGCAGCAGGATGATATCGCCGTCCTCTAACACGATCGGATCGGATACGGCGAACGTTGTCTCGGGCGAAATGGCCAGCGGAATCGAAGTCGCCTCCATCCGCGTGCGGACTTCGCCGTGACGATCCAGTACGTACCCGACGGTGTGCCCAGCGCTGGCGTACTGCCAGATCCGGTGAGCCGGATTCAGGCTGCCCAGGTACGCGGTGGCAAACGTCGGGGACTCGGTCTCGCCGAATCCGACCGCATTGGCCGCCTGCAAGATCTGGTCCAGATCGCTGTTGGTCGTCGCCAGGTGGCGGAGCCTTCTGTGCATGGCCGCCATGAACTTGACCGAGCCCAACCCCTGACCGGCTACATCGCTGACGACCACCGCCAGACAGCCGTTTGGCAGCGAAAAGAAATCGAAACTATCACCACCGGCAGGTTCCGCCGGTCGCAGAACGCCCGCCATGTCGTAACCAACGATTTCCGGAGGTCGACTGGGCAACTGTTGCTCCTGAATCGTTCGAGCCGCCAGGATCTGCGATTGATGTTCCCGTAATACCGACTCGATCCGCCGACGTTCGCTCAGATCGCGAATCACCACGAACACGGCCGCTCCCTCACTGGCCGGGATCGGTCCCAGACTGATCTCGACGGGAAACTCGCTGCCGTCGCCGCGCAACGCCGTCAGCTCGGACACGCTCCCCATCGCCCGCACGTGAGGCGCACGCCCGTAGTGTTGGCGATGCGTTTGATGCAAGAATCGATGACGCTCGGGGATCAGACTCTCTACCATTTGGCCGCAGAGTTCGGTACCCGAAAGTCGAAACATTTGCTCGGCCTGTCGATTGACCAAGACAATCTTGCCGCCGGGATCCACCACCATCACCGCGTCCGGCACGAAATTCAACCAGTCTTCGAGACCGGCCAACCACTGCTGTAACGTACGATTTTCCATCTGGAATCGATCTCCAAGCTATTTTCGGATCACAAGGTTTCCGCTGACTCGCCGCACCAAGTGCCGCATTTCCAAAACACTCAGTGTGGCGAGTACTCGCTGAATCGGCAAGCCACTGGTGATGGCCACCGCGTCGATACTGATCGGTTCGGTGTCGATGGCCTCCAGAACCAAACGCTCCTGATCGTTCAATTGCAACTCTGCCGGATGATGGATGACTCGACCATCCGCCTGAGGCGTGGCTTCGACCAAGGGCCCCAATTCCTCCAACACGTCCTCGACCGTCTCGACCAACTTGGCTCCATCGCGAATCAGGCGATGACAGCCGCGAGACGTACGGCTGTCCACACGTCCCGGGACCGCGAACACTTCGCGTCCTTGTTCCATGGCATGGCGAGCCGAGATGAGGGCGCCCGACCGCTCGCCCGCTTCGACCACGATCACCCCGAGCGTCATCCCGGTGATCACGCGATTCCGCTGCGGAAAAGACCCCGTCATCGGCTCGCTCGTCGGCGGGTTCTCGCTGATTACCGCACCGGCGCCGATCACCTGATCCGCCAAGGGGACATGTTCCGGAGGATAGATATTCAGGACTCCGCTACCCAAGATCGCCAGGGTACGTCCACCCGCCTTCATCGCTCCCTGATGGGCAACCGCATCGATCCCCCGCGCCAGACCACTGACGATCGTCAAGCCGGCTCGAGCCAGTCCCGCAGCCAACCGTTCGGCCGTCTGCCGCCCGTAGTGGCTGCAATGCCTGGTTCCGACGATCGCCACCGACAAGGCGTCCGCTGGCAACAAGTTGCCGCGGACGAACAGGATGGCGGGTGGATCGGGGATCTCGCGCAACAGTCGCGGATATTGAGACGACTGTTCGGTCAGCAACATGACACCGGACCGGCGGCACAATGCTAACTGGGTTTCCACATCGATTTCATCGCAAGCGGTCACGATGCGTCGAGCCAACGTCGCCCCGACGCCGGGCACCTCGCGTAATCGGCTGGGCGGCGCAGCCAGGATCTCTTCGGCGGATGCAAACACCTCGAGCAACGCGCGCCGAGTCGCCGGACCGACGCCTGGCACCATCGCCAAACGCACCGTCGCGATCAATGCGGGATCGAACGCCTCGTCCTTCGAACAGTTCTGCCGATCGTCCATCGCTTTCCTTTACGACAAGTAAGTTGATCAGCTAAAGAGTAATCGAGCCCACGGAAAACAGGCAATCCCCCGCACGAGTTATCTTCAAAAAGATCTGCCCATGTCGAACCATGCGAAGGTGGGCAGCATTCGTTATTTAAGGTGGCCAACACGGAGCATCGGATGATGGACGACCTGCGATTCCATGCACAGCGCGACTAGCAATTTGGTCTTGCACTCGGGGCTTGGTTTCGGCAAACTATCGCCCCTTTCATGGCGGAACAAGGCAGAGCCATTCTCCTGGCGCAATATGATGAATCAACATTCCAGCCTGCTAACGATCGCGATCAGTCTGATCACGATTACGTTGGGTTGTCACGCGGGATGGAAGCACGGATTTCACGGGCATCACGCCACCGAGGCTGCTTTTGTGCCCAACCCTCTTTTTCTGCCTGTTGGTGACCCCGAGATCGTATGGGTTCAGTTGTTGGATGTGCTGGATGATGATTTTCGAGTGCAACGCGAGGATCGGGTCCGAGTGGTGGGCGACCTGATGCTGGAAGGGCGTATCGAGACGTTCCCGACCATCGGTTCGACGGTCCTGGAGCCGTGGCGCGGCGATTCGACTCGAGGATTCGAACGCTGGCACGCAACGCTGCAGTCGTTGCGAAGGCGAGCCAGCGTGCGAGTGATACCTGCCGAGGGCGGCTTTCTGGTCGACATGACGGTGCACAAGGAACTCGAGTTCCTGAATCAGCCGGAGAACGCGACCGTCGAAAAGGTTCCGATGCGAGAGGACGGTCCGCCCTCGTCCCGCTGGGATACGGTCGAGACAAACGCAGCGACGACCATGGGTTGGATCCCGGTCGGTCGAGACGTTTCGCTGGAGCAACGCTTGTTGCGAGATCTCCAGGCTCGACTGGTCCAGTGAACGGCGAGCGGGCTCTGTTTCGTCTAGTTCTTACGGAGTTTCCTGAGTCGCTTCTTCCGTTGCTGCGTCGCTAGCATGGTCGGTTGCGGTGTTGTCCATGCTGGATCGCAGGTACTGGAAGTAGTCCGAATCGCTGGCGACGACCAGGGTCACCCCTTTGCCCATGGAATCGGCGTAGCTCTCCAGAGTCCTAAAGAATCCGTAGAATTCGGGATCTTCACCGTAGGCTTCGTTATAGATCCCCGTGGCTTCCGCATCCGCCTCGCCGCGGATAATGTCCGCGTCACGACGAGCCTCGGAAGTGATCTCGGCGATCATCCGGTCGGTTTCGCCCCCGATCTCCGCCGCTCGGCCTTCGCCTTCGCTACGAAACTGTTCGGCAATCCGTTGGCGTTCGGCAATCATCCGCTCGAAGACCTGCTTTTGGACCGATTCGACGTAGTTGATCCGTTTGATGCGGATATCCACCAATTCGATCCCATACTGAGGCATCTGCAATTGGGCCGTTTCCAGGATGGACTTCACCAGTTCCTCACGACCGCTGACGACTTCTTGCAGCAGGATCTCTTCATCGCTTTCGGCAGCCATCGTGCGTTCCAGATCCTCTTCCGAAACCGTCCAGTCTTTGGACCGCACAATTTCGACCAGGGTACTGGAGGCGATCTTGTCTCGGACGACGGAATCCAGGATGTCGTTCAACCGGCTTTGGGCTCCCAGTTCGTTTTGAACGCTCTGCAGGAAGACCAGCGGGTCGACGATCCGCCAACGGGCCGTCGTGTCGACCGAGATGAACTGTTCTTCGACCGTTGGAATCTGGTTGGGATCTCCGTCCCAAGCAAGCAGTCGTTTATCGAAACGTCGAACTTCCTGGATGAAGGGCACACGAAAATGCAAGCCTGACTCGGTGATCGGATCGCCGACCGGCGCTCCGAACTGAACGATGATCGCCTGTTCGCTTTCGTCCAAGGTAAACATCGAGGCAACGGCGACGAGGGCCGCGATCGCGATGAACACCAGGATCAGCGGCAAAAGCACTCGTCCCTGGCTTGCGGATCGATTCGAGAAATGACGATTCATCGGCGTCCTCCTGGTTGAGCAGTGGGAGCGGGCGGGGAGCCCTGTGTGGGAATTTGGTCCAGGTTCAGCAGGGGAATCGGATTCATCTGGCCTGGTTCGACCACTACGACGCGTCCCAACTGAGGCAGCACCTTGTCGATCATCTCTAGGTATAATCTTCGGCGAGTGACATCGGGGGCATTGCGGTATTCCTCTTGGATCGCCGTGAATCGAGCCGCCTCGCCGCTGGCTCGATTGACGCGTTCCGCTCGATACCCTTCCGCCTCTTCCACTACCTGACGAGCTTCGCCGCGTGCTCGCGGGACGAGCTGGTTCTGACGTTTTTCCGCTTCGTTGATCATCCGCTCCTTTTCCTGTTCGGCCTGGTTCACTTCGTTGAAGGCAGGCTTGACCGGATCGGGCGGCGTGACATCCTGTAGTTCGACCGTGCCGATCGAGATCCCCGACTCGAACGAATCCAGGATCTCCTGCAGTTCCTCTTTCGCCATCGAGGCGATTTGTACGCGTTTGACGGTCAATACGTTCGAGCCCAGCGAATTACCCACAATCCGTCGCATCACCGACTCGGACACGTCGCGGATTGTCTTGTCGATATCGCGGACGCGATGCAGGTACTTGTCAGGGTCTTCCACTCGGTACTGTACCACCCACTCGACATCCACGACCTTCAGATCGCCGGTCAGCATCAGCGATTCCTCCTGATGCGCTGGGCTCTTGCGATAGGTCGTTCGTACCGATCCCAAGTCGCCGGTCGTACGGAAGCCGAATTCCTGTTTGAGGACCCGAGCGGTCGGCACGAATGTCTGCGTGTCGATCCCAAACGGGATTTTGAAATGCAGCCCGGGGGGCTGGATCGCGATCACGCGTCCGAAACGCTTGACCACCGCTTGGCCCTCGGGCTGGACCGTGTAGAAGGAGGTGAGTGCCCCCCACACAACAATCACAGCCACCACGATCAGGCTGAACGGGAAAACGGATCGAGTCCAGTTGACGCTTCGCCAGTCGAAATTCTCGAGCCACTCTTGGATAGGACTCAGATCGTCAGGTCTTCGAGGCATTATAGGTTTCTCCGCTCGAAAGCCCCAGCCGGGTTTCGTTTTGTATGAGTCAAGAAGACATTTCCTTTAGCTTACGTCCCAAAAAGCATCTTGTCCAACCCCGCCTTCGGACCGCCACCCGTGCTATGGTAGCTTGACGTGTTAGAATAAACACCATGTTTGCGTAATAACGTA
>REEF01000815.1 GCA_007695205.1 Planctomycetaceae bacterium | reverse complement strand
GGGGCAAACCTTCGCATGCATCGGCTGCCATGAACCGCGCAAAAGCGCACCGCGTGTTCAGCCTCCCTCTTTGGCCTCGTTGCGAACTCCCTCTCGCTTGGCACCAGAACCGTCGGGCACTTGGCCGCTTGATTTCAAAGAACTCGTCGGACCAGTCCTACAACAACACTGTCTGGGCTGTCACCACGCCGAGGGCGAAGCGGATCAATTCGATCTGACGGGTGATCGAGCTTACTTGGCGTTGGCGAACTACGGTCAGCCCAGCTTGCGAGATCATGTCATGACCCGCTACTACCAAGGTCGCTCGATCGCCAACGCGGGTGCGTCTCAAGAAAGTCCCCTGATCGCATTGCTGAGCGGCGGTCATCACGATGTCCAACTGGAATCGACCGACTGGCAGCGATTGTTCGTTTGGATGGATACCTACGGCCAGCGTTCCGGTTCGTTCGGTCATGAACAGGAAGAAGACTTACGCCGATTGCGGCAACATCTGGCCGATCTGCTGGAAGAGTGAACCCCAACGTTGCGAAAAACTCCCTCGTAGGACGGATTGGCAATCCGTCCCACTTCTTATGCGACGACGGGGTTACTGGCCGTCCACCGGTTCAGTGCACTCGGTTGCACAAGTCTCGGCAGGTTCTCCGTACAGGTCTCGGCGCGGTCGATCGGCCAGCAATTCCTGGATGGGCTGGAAGACGGCCAGCAGGGCCTGATAATCGGGGTCGTCCTTGGTCTCGAATATGGCTCGATCGCAAATCTCGGTACCCCCGGCACGAACCGCCAGCGGGGCGAGCATGAATGAGTTCTTCTCGGGTTGTTCGACCCGCAGGTACCACGAACGCGGCACGCTGGCGATCCCCTGCTGGTCCGGCAAATGGCATTCGGCACAGCGTCGAGCAGTAACTTGCTGGAAGACTCGGTCGAAATCGTCGGGCCACATCTGGCGACAACCGGGACGGTCTGGATGGTTCGTATCACTGGTTCCGTAGTAGGGCACATTGAGATCGATCCAGGCAAAAATCCGGCGTTTTTCAGCATCGCTCAGATCGATTCGCGGTTTGCCTCGAGCGTCGGGATGGCCGTCCAGCACCAGGTCGGCCAATCGGCTGGCTGGCGAGCCCCATGTCCTCGGTTCGATCTGAAGGATATTGGATTCCGAACCGTTGTACGTCGAGATCCACGAGGTATAGGGATTGCGAAAATCGACCTGCCTCGCTCCGCCGATCCTGGAATTCTCTGCGGGAGTACCTTGGCGGGCCAGGGTTTCGTACGAAACGTTGAAGAAATCGGTCATGTCGCCGGACAGATCCACATCGCCGCTGGGCGAATGGGCTTGGTGGCATTGGACGCAATGGCGATCCAGTACGGGTTGGATGATGCGGCGATAGCTGAAACCCTGGACGCCCCATTCCGGAGGCTCCAGTGGTCGAGGCAACTGGTCGAAGGCGGACGGTAAATCGGCCGCTGGCGGAGCTTGCGAGCGGTCTTCATGGCAGCCCACGCAACTCTGCGATTCGCCGGCCATGAAGTGCGTAAAACTGCGCATTCGCTGGACGGCTCGACCATGCCGGTCCAACGCCATGAAGTACAGCGGCCGTCCGGCGGGCACTTCAAAGGCGGCCGATCCATCCGGCTCGATCGGCACTTGACCCCACACGCGTTTGGGAGCATAGGTGGCACCGGACGACACCACGGGGAATTGAAAACCGAACGCGCGCAGATTCGGATGGATCTCGACCGGCTTGGCGATCTCTTCCACGACGCGCACGGCGACGATCTCGCCTCGATCCACATGCGGCTCGAGTCCCTGGTACACGTCCTGCAGATAAACCGCAGCGGTGTTGGGCGGCAGTGGAAGCGATCCGGCAACCGGGTTGGCCGATGGTAACACGGGGGGCGCAGTGGTAGCACGGACAGGCTGCGGATTATAGAATCCCATCGAACCTCGCGCCGGTAGCAAAACTGCCTGCTGAGCGCCCTCGTAATCTCGCACCAGGATCGAACCGCTGTGCGATACGATGAAATAATTCTCGTCCAACGGGAACGGGTTCTCGTAGGGGCCGCGGATGTGGTTGCCGTCGCCCTGATCGACGCGGCCGATATTCACTTCCGGTGTCAGGTTTTGGATCGCTTCCTGAGCGTTGACTCCACGACGCCGGTCGATGATGCCCACCGCACCGCGAGCCGGGCCGTTATGGGCTGTCAGCAAACACAGGATCTTGTCGCTGCCCGGCAGCGATCGAGCTTCCATAAAGGTGGCGGGGCTGAGCACCCGGTTGCCGAAATAAACCTGCAACCCCGTCCCATCGGGCCGGATCGTCCACAGGCTCTGAATCGGAATCGCTGGCCGGTCCACATACTCCCATCGCGCGAAGATGACCCGCCCATCGTCCAGTACCGCTGGCGTGAAATCGTTCAGATAGTTCGCCGAAAGACGAACCGGATTCGATCCATCACGATCCATCCGGTATAACACGCCTACCGGCGAATCCCAGCAGTAGGCGTAAGCACTGGTCCTGGTCGATAAAAAGGCGATCCCCCCGTCGGGCAACCAGCACGGATTGAAGTTGTAATGCGCTCCGTCGGTCAATTGGACCAGGCCGGTTCCATCGACGTTCATGCGATAGATCTGGTACGTTTCCGACTCGGTCCGCCGCCAACTGAACAGGATCTCGCGACCGTCGTACGAGAGGCTTAGATCCAGTAACTGGCCATCCTGGGCATCGAACAGTTGTTCCTGTTCCCCGTGGGAATACCAGCGGTACAGGCCGCCGCCGGGCCGAAAATCTTCATTGTGGTACGTGTAGACGTGCGAGGGCCGTAACGCCTGTCGCTCGATCACCAACAGGCTGTCAAAGCCCAGTTCGCCGGACCGGATCTTGTCGACCAGCGGCTGCGATTGAGCGATGTCCAAATGGCCATCCGGCGTGACAAAAGCCCCCAAAGTCGCCGGGTCGGACGATGCAGCAAAGATCCGGATCTCCGAAGCACCCGGGTTGGGTCCGGAATCGGCGATCGGGAATCGTAGCGTGAGAGTTCTTGTTCGGATCGGCCGAGCCAGCGTGATCCGTTGCGGTCCATGGCCAGGGCGAAGATCGGCCTGGGCCACGATCGGCTGGTCCGGGTCCACCAGGATTTCGACTTTCAGGAAGTTTTCGTCCCACAGCCAAGCGGTTCGTCCGTAATAGACGATCTCGCCGATCGTCACCGGCTCGGGCCAAGAATAAGACAGCCATGCGCCGGCGGCTTGGGATTGAGGTACGCACCAAGCCCTGCCCAGATCGGATCGGGATCCCGGTTCCGGAACTCGATCGTTGGCCGTGAATCGACCTGCGTACCGCTCGCTGTGCCGTCCGCTTTCGGTGATGACGGCATCGGGTGCCAGATTCCGCAGTTCGGCGGCCAATGCACCGATGGGCATCGCAGCCAACCACACCAGTCCCCCGATCACCGCTGCCCGAGCCACTGAATTCCAAGCGTCCACCATCGCAACCTCCACCACTGGACAAGCGTTCCATCGGAACGCACGCTGCTCGAACACACGTTCAAGCACCCATCTGTCAGTGTAAACCGGACTTTGACGAGAGTCCAGACAGATCACAGATCACAGATCACAGATCACAGATCACAGATCACGAAACGCTTGCAGGTGGCGAAAAGTTGTGTTACGCTAGAACTTATGGTTGATGATCCATGCCGGCCGAGATCATCCTCCGTAGGGTTATCCCCACCGTACACCACGGGCCGGTCCCCGCCTTAACCCCTTGATAGGCTTGCTGAATCAACCTCAACATTCTTCCGGAACGTAACGGACCTCATTGATGTCTGGCGTGACGGAATATTCAGTGGGAGTGATCCGATGCGGAAGAAAGGCAAACGTGGGGAACACGCTTGTTCGTACGCGATCCCGCGCGCCGAATGGCTTCCTCCAGAATCCAGCCCGAATTGTCACACAAGCCAGTTGATCCTATCGGAAGCCCAGGAGGGATCAGGACCGTTGTGCATCGTGGGCCGCGAGGTGCAACTGATTTGGTACGCGACCGAGCGGGACCGGGTCAAGCAGCGTCGCGGGAAGCTGGTCGCCGTGCTCGAATTCAAGGATTGCTACCGGCAACGAGACCCCAACGGCGACTGCTACCACTTTTCGGCCGTTTTGATGGAAGATATCAGTGGCGAATATCGTGAGTGGCTGGGGCACCAGCAACATCGAGGTAGGCCTTTTGGCGAGCATGCGGATGTGCTGGAGACGGCGGTCAGGTTCGCGGTGGTCTCACCGGCGGGGACCGAACAGGCAGCGGCTCTGGAAGTGGCCGGCCCGCAACCGTTTTCGATCCATCATCCGAAGCTGGACGAGCTGAGCAGCCCGCAACTGGACATCATTTTTGATGTGATGAGTTTCCTGTACCAGAGCATCCCCGGCATGGAAATGATGAGCGAGCTTTGCGCCGACTCGGATTCCGGTCACGGGTCATCCCTGGCTGACTCCCCGCCCCTGATGAGCGCCCTTCACCACGCGGCGCCCTAAGAGCTTATCGGCGAGCCGCTGGCAATTGGGAGCCGCACCTCTGCTGCGTGCCGCTTACGAAACGGGTTTGCAGCCGCTTCGACGCTTGTCACGTCGGACAACCGTTCAGGTTAGCAACATGATGGCACCCGCGAATTTCAGCCGCTGCCATGAGCCGCTCGCGCTTAAAGGCGAAGGCTACCCCCAGTTGGCGTGGACGTGACAGAAGCCTTTCCATGGTGGACTGCCAGATTTCGGCATTGGTCCCCAATCGATCGAAAATCGATGCTACCTCCGAACCAACCCTCGCCTTTCCCTTCCGCACTAATCGGCTTGTCCAGTCTACCAACTGAAGATAAGTGCCCAACGACAAACCTTCTAAAACCCCCACGCGTGCCTCGCCCCGCCCTCGCTCGTCCCCCATGGGGCAAAGCCAATGACTGTCGTCCAGTCCCGCGGCCGCCCGACCAGCAGCAACGGAACCATCCCGTGCTGCTTGCAAGTCATCCAATCGTCCTTGATCTCGGCAGTGTTGTACGCGAGAACGAATGGAGGTGTGTGGCGAAGATTCAGGCGTTTGGGCAATTCCCGCCGCGACTGGATTCAGATCGATGTAAGCGCAGGTCGCCAGCAATGCCTCATCATCCAAGATGGCAATGGATTTGTAGCGGCCCTGCCAGAAAGCTCCGGTGCAATCGTCTTCCCGATTGGCACGGCGAGCAAGCGGTTCCTTCAGGCACTTCATGAACCACCCTAAATCGGCAAGCCGCTGACGTGCCTTCCTCACGAAAGAGGCGTCCTGCACGGCTTCATCCAACCAAGATTGACTTATTTCTAGCGGTGTTCGATTTGCCCCACGAGGTGGGAATACGCTCGCCCACCGCCTGACGACTTCTTCATCGGTCCATGCGGTAACTCGTTCGGGACTCAATCTCACCAACACGTGCAGATGATTGTCCAGTACCGCATAGCCAGCGACTTCTATCGCAAACACACGGCTAAGTTCTTCCAGGCGGTCTTCGATCCACTGCTTGCGGTCTTGTTGGCCTTGCCCTAACAGCTTAGCCCCGCGGACAGTCTTCGAAATCACGTGATACCAGGGGGTTACGTGCACATCTACCAATTGCGATCT
>REEF01000883.1 GCA_007695205.1 Planctomycetaceae bacterium | reverse complement strand
CCGGAGGAAGAAACCCCGGCGCCAGAGGAAGAAACCCCGGCACCGGAGGAAGAAGCCCCGGCGCCGGAGGAAGAAACCCCGGCACCGGAGGAAGAAACCCCGGCACCGGAAGAAGAAAATCCGGCGCCCGAGGAAGAAACCCCGGCACCCGAGGAGAACGGTACTTCGCGTATCGCCCGATCGGATTGGTCGTCGTTTGTATCGTTCCAGAACGAAGACTTGCCGGACCAGGATGCTGACCAGGATGCTGAATCGGATGACGAGCCGGAACCACCGGTTGAGGACCCATCGGTTGAGGACCCATCGGTTGAGGAGCAGCCGGCCGACGCGGATCGGGCGCCGGGGCTAGTGGTCACACGAGCAAGTATGAACTTTAAGTACGAAATCAACGGTCGTACGCTGGAAGACCTGATCCTTCGTGCGTCGCAAGCGTCGGGGGCGCGCTGGTCGGAAGAAGACTTCGAGCTGTCCCCGCTGCCGGTAGTCACCGACTGGATGATCGATGATAACCGCGGGTTCTATGAGTGGTCGATATCAGCCAACGCCGGCGAGGACCAGGTACGTCAAGTGTTGCAGGCGCTCCGAGACCGAGTATCGGCCACGCCCGTCTGGCCCTCCTCGAACGAGATCGGCGGCAAAGTCGCTGGCGATACCCAAGCATTGGCCATCGCTGCTTTGTTGGCCAGTCTGGTCGGGATCATCATCTACATATGGATCCGTTTCCAGCGAGTGATCTTTGGACTGGCTGCGGTCGTGGCCCTGATCCACGATGTATTGATTGTGCTGGGAGCGATCGCGCTCAGTTACTGGTTGGCGGGTGTCCTGGGCTTCTTGCAGGTCCAGGAGTTCAAGATCAGCCTGCCGGTTGTCGCCGCGATTTTGACGATCATCGGTTACTCGTTGAACGATACGATCGTCGTGTTCGACCGGATCCGCGAGGTCAAGGGAAAGAGTCCGAACTTGACGGTGGAGATTCTGAACACCAGTCTGAACCAGACGCTAAGCCGCACCTTATTGACGTCGTTCACTACCTTCCTGGTCGTGACGATCTTGTATTTCTTCGGTGGCGCCGGTATCCACGATTTTGCTTACTGCTTGGTGGTTGGTGTGATCGTGGGGACGTACAGTTCGGTGTTTATCGCGGCCCCCGTGCTGCTCTGGATGTCCGGTTCGCCCGCGACCGCCCGGTGATCGACCGAATGGCAGTTTTCGCTCCCCGCCGAGCTTGTTCGGTGGGAGCGATGGTGGGAGCTTCGCGCCCCAAGTCACCGAATCATTCGCTCCACCGAGCGAGCTCGGCGGGGGCGAATCTTGCGAAATTCCTCGATTTAGTGCAGAATCGTCGTCCCACCGAGCAAGCTCGGCGGAGACGATGCACAACTTCAAAGACCACGTCGGCGTCGACTTGTACGGGGTCGGATCACGGACACGAGGCTAAGGCAAGGCTTCGTGGCGTTCGAAACAGGTGCCGCACCGGATCGATTCGCAGCGTTGGGCGGTCTTTAGATGGCGTACGGGTAGCGTTCGGGGCGTTGCATCAGCCGACGTGCCTGTTCGTCCCCGACGATCTCTCGCCGGCTGTGATCCCATTGCAGCTTACGGCCCAGCAGGCAAGACAGATTTCCCAGGATGGTCAGGATGGCGACATCCACGCCGAATTCCACGGGGCAGATGGTGGGGCGTCCCGTCTTGATGCCTTCGAACCAGTCTTCGACATGGCCGGGGCTACGGTAGACATCTTGGGCACCAGGCCCAGGTTGCCACAGACGCGCCTTGCGTTCGGTCCACAGACCGTGCCCCCAGTTATGGAAGGTACCGTCCTCGCCGGTGAACACACAACCGAATCCGGGCAGCGTGATCCTGCCGCCCGGTTCGTCGCCGGTCCGTTCCTCGGGCGGCACCGGATCGCCCGGCTGGTTCCAGGTCAGCACCCAGTCGGGATCTTTGAAGGTGTACGTGACATTCATGCGCACCGCCGAATCCCACAAGCCGTGCGTGGGCCATTGACCGGTCGCTTCGACCGATACCGGGCCGGTCCCTGCCGCTTCCAGCCAGTACATCGGCAGGCTCATCATGTGCGCGCCTCGGTCGCGGATCTGCCCGCCGCCCGATTCCATCATCCAGCGAAAGGTCCCGTGCAGGTAGCCCCGGTTAAAGGGCCGATATCGCAGCGGCCCTAGCCACAGATCCCAATCGATTTCGGGGGGTGGATCGCTATCCGGCTGAGTCCCCCCGATCGGTGTCGGATAGTGCCAGATGTCCACCTGGCGCACTTTGCCGATGTTACCGTTGGCCAGATAGCGATGCGCGAGATACGATTCCGGGTGGCTCAACCCCTGCGTTCCCACTTGGACCGCGATGTTTGCTTGCTGGCAAGCCTCGATCATCGCTTTGCCTTCGCCGATCGTACAGCAGGCGGGTTTTTCCAAGTATACATGCTTCCCGCACTCGGCGGCGTGGACCGTTTGTTGCGCGTGCCAGTGGTCAGGACTGGCGATAATCACGGCATCGACATCGGCTCGCTGAAGCACATAACGATAATCCCGAAACACATCAGCCTGGTCACCGGCCACGCGCGACGCGTTCTCCAATCTCCGTTCGTCGATATCGCAAACGGCCGCGATATTTACTTGGCCGCGATCCATGCGTGATTTCATATCGCGCAGGTGATGCCCGCCCATCCCGCCGACCCCGATATGTCCCAGCGTCAATCGGTCATTCGCCCCTCGAGCTCGGGCTGGCAGCAAATACGGCGCGGCGAAGGCTGTCGCCGTCACCGCGCCTGTGGACTTCAGGAACTCACGCCGTGGTACGCTGCGCCTGTCATGACTCATGTTTCGCCCTTCCATTTGAAGAATTGGCTGCTCTGAACGGATTTCGAGTTAAGGACCGGGATATGTTTTCTGGCGATTTTCTTATTGAACCATATCCGCACCGCGAATTCAATGGTTTTGTCTGGGAAGGCTTGCCGCCACCGCACGGCCTGGCTGCTGGCCGTCTTGACCTGTTGGGAATTTCGATTACGGTACAATACTGGTCACGATCGAATCACTACCCCCCCAATACGGAGACTCAGCTATGCGTTCCTTGACTCGTCGCGATTTCGTTCGAACTGGTATCACCGCAGGCGCCGCTATGGCTTGGGGGGCTCCGATGTTGAGCGCGGCCCAGCCAAACGAGACGATTCGTCTGGGATTTATCAGTTGCGGCGGCCGTGGACGGCAACTCATGGGCTCGTTCGCCAAACTTCCGGGCGTGACGATCGCGGGGCTGAACGACCCCGATCTGGTGCAGATGGGTCGCGCTCATCAGGCTTATCCCGACGCCAAGACATGGGTGGATGTCCGCGAGATGCTGGATGATCCGGGCATCGACGCGGTGGTGATCGCGGCTCCCAACCACTGGCACTGCCTGGCTTCCATCTGGGCGATGGAGGCGGGCAAGGACGTGTATGTGGAAAAACCTTTGTCACACAGCCAGTGGGAAGGCTTGCAGACGGTGGCCGCGGTCGAGAAGTACAAGAAGATCTGCCAGGTCGGAACCCAGCAACGTTCGGATCCGATGCAGGCCGAGATCCAGCGGTTCCTGCACGAAGAACGGGCGTTGGGCAAGATCTTGTCGGCACGCGTGAACCGCTACGGCGTCCGGGGATCGATTGGCAAGCGTTCGACGCCGCTGCCGATTCCCGAGGATGTCAACTACGATCTCTGGCTGGGTCCCGCCCAAGACGAACCGATCTACCGCAACAGCTTGCAGTACGATTGGCATTGGGTCTGGAACACGGGTTCCGGCGAGATGGGTAATTGGGGCGTCCATGTATTGGACGATTTGCGAAACAACGTTTTCTTGGACAAGGTCACCCTGCCGGTACGGATCCTCGGTGGCGGCGGGCGCGTGGTGTGGGACGATGCGGGCGAGACGCCCAACGTGCATTTCGTGTATTTCGACACGGGCTCGATTCCGGTCGTCATCGGATTGACCAACATCACTGCGGGACCGGATTCCAAGAGTAACCCCAAGCACCCCGGACCGGGCAGCGGGTACATCGCCTATTGCGAAGGCGGACGGCTGGAGGGCCAGCGGGGCCGCGCGCAAGCGTTCGATCGGGCCGGCAAGTTGATCAGGGAATTTCGAGGTAGCGGGGGCAATACCGAACATCACCAGAACTTCTTGGACGCCGTCCGACGCCGCGATCCGTCCATCCTGATGTCCGACGCCAAAGTCGGGCATGATTCGACCGGTTGGTGTAATCTGGCGAACATCGCGTTCCAGGCGGGAGCCGCTTTCTCGACGGCAGGTGCCGCACGGGTGCAAGATCCGTCCGGGCAATGGCGAGGGTTGCTGAGAGATAAGCAACAACTGCTGGCTGCCCATGGGATCCCGATGACCAGCGAGCAGATCCGCCTGAGTCCCATGCTGGAGATCGATCCGGAGACGGAAAAGTTCGTGGGCGAACATGCCGAGGCCGCCAATCGGTTCCTGAAACGCGAATATCGCAAGGGATACGAGGTCCCCGAACTGGTCGGTTGAAACCTGGGAATGCGGTGCCGTAAGATGAACCCTGTCCGCTTGATGGTCATGCTGTTAGGGGTGTTCGGGCTGGCGCTGGATTCCAGCGCCGGCCAGCGTTACGAGGATGTGGTCTACGCGCGGCGAGGTGAGGGCGTTGACGCGATCGAGCTGGTAGCGGACATCGAACTGCCGCCGGGCGAGGGCCCCTTTCCCGCAGTGATTTGCGTGCATGGCGGCGCTTGGCGGGTGGGCAACAAGCAGCACATGTCCCATGTGGTTCCACAACTGATCGCGCGCGGCTACGCGACGATGTCGATCAGTTATCGGCTGGCACCAGCGCATCCGTTTCCGGCTCAACAGCAGGATTGCCATGAAGCGTTGCGTTGGCTGTACCACAACGCCGCGCGGTACAAGATCGACCCGCAGCGCATTGCAGGATTGGGTTACAGTGCGGGCGGCCAGATGGTGCTGCTCGAAGCGCTGGCAGCCGTAGGCGAAGAGACACCGCCTTGGGTCAACGATTGCGAGCAGCGATGCGAGGTACGTTTTCGGGCGGTGGTGGCGGGGGGCACTCCCTGCGATTTCCGCAGCTTACCACTCGATACGCGGGCGTTGGCTTACTGGCTGGGCGGCACACGTCGCGAGTTCCCCGAGCGGTATCGCGTCGCGTCGCCGGCGGCTTTCATCTCGGGGGACGCACCGCCGATCTACTTCTTTCATGGCCAGCAAGATGTGATGGTACCCCGCACCGGGATGCTGGAAATGGCGGAACGGCTGCGTCAGGCTGGTACCGAGGTCCATGTCGATTTGATTCCGGACCACGGACATATCACGGCATTCTTCCATCGACCGGCCTACCAGGGAGCGATCGATTTCCTGGATCGTCATCTGCAGGAATGAGAGCAACGGGGGTCGGGAGTCGTTTTCGGGTAACAACACAGTGGGTCCCACGCGCCGAGTGGGACCAGCTTTTTGGTGGGCATCTGCGAGCCCACTCAGTCCCTTTCGGCGCGCGGGACCCACTGACCCCTTCCGCGAAACGCGACAATCATTCATTTGACCGTTCTTAGTTTCGTGGTGGAACCGGCCACTCGTCAACTTGGTCTTGAGCGGATATACATGGCGGG
>REEF01000878.1 GCA_007695205.1 Planctomycetaceae bacterium | reverse complement strand
GCCTGGACGGTTACCTTAACAGGCCCCGTCGGGCAGTGCAACGCTTGATACTTCCCGTCCGGCTGAACTGTTGCGATGATGTTACGACCTGATAGCTTTGTGTGATGGAACGTCACCATGCCGGCCTCCAGCGGTTGCCCATCGAAACGAACCACACCGCTGATATCACCGGTCGAGTAGCCGCAACCGGTCGCGAAGAGAAGTCCTGCCAGTAAGATCAGGCCGACTAGACCCCGGACCGCGTTCTCGTGTTGAAAGGAATTCACATTTTTTCTCCTATTCATAAGGTTGTTTCCGGCCGATTTGCAAGGACGGAGCGACTATGTTCGGACTCGATCCGACAGACCGGACGTAATTTACCGGGGGTAGACGGCGACGAGCATCTTCGTGGTTGTGGACGGCCAGAATGATCTGCCGCTGGTTGTTGCTACATTGACTCCTCCTCGCTGCCTCTCGAGCCGCCTGAACAGCAGGGAGCAGCAGGGAAACAAGAATCCCGATGATCGCGATGACCACCAGCAATTCGATGAGCGTAAACGCGTGGCGTTGGTTTCGAGCACAATTCATGATTGGTTTCTCCGTTTTCTCAAGTAAGTAAGGGTCTTGCCGAGAAGAAAGCGTCCGCGCCTTCGAGCAACAGAGGTTTCACTCTGCCAGGAACGCTCCGGCCGCCGCTGGCATCGACCGGCTCGAAGAACTCAGAAATCAATCGAGTGCTAACCCGCTCGATCTTCTCGAACGATTGTAATGAAAGCACGTCTTGTGCCGCGTGTTCGTCGCATAGCGACTATCTTCAGCTTTTCATCACCCATCGAGGATATCCATCGAACGAAACCCTTGCAGGCAAAGCGTTTATCGAGTGACGTCGCCAAAAGAAAAGTGCCTACGTCCGCGGCTTCCGTGTACATGTCACCTTCTAAGGATCAATCATCTGGGCGTTTTGCCTAACCATCACCGCGGACTCATGGCGTTTTGCCCAGATGAATCCCATCATGTTGTTACCCGCGATCATCGATCTCGGCAGGATTGACATGCACCAGGACATCTTCCACGTCGGGATGACGCCGGATGATCAAGTGCTTGGCCTCGGATGCCAATCGATGGCCCTCCAGCACCGTCAGTTCCCCTTGGACACCGATTTTCAGGTCGATGAAGATCTTCGGCCCATTCTGGCGGCCTTTGATTTGGTGAACGGCAAGGATGCCGCTGATCTCGAGTGCGTCACGGCGAAGTTCCTCCATCAGGTCAGGGCAGGGAGCCGGATCCATCAACTCCAGAGCCGCTGACCAATAGATTCCGACGGCTGCCCAGACAATCATGGTGGCCACCACGACCCCGGCAATCGGATCCAGAACCGGAAACCCGATCATCGCGCCGCCGATACCGATCACCGCGGCGATCGACGAGAACGCATCGGTCCTGTGATGCCAGGCATCCGCTCGGACCGCAGAACTGTTGATCCGCCGTGCGACTCGGATGGCGTACTGGTACATGGCTTCTTTAGCAAGAATCGACAGGCCGGCCGCCCATAGTGCCGCCGAGCCCGGCACCGAAATGGCTGCCTTCGTGACGATCATCTGCAAGGCACTCCATGCGATCGCAAGACCGCCGATCAGCAACATGACGGCCACAATCTTGGCCACAATCGACTCGGCCTTCGCGTGACCGTAGTGGTGATTATGGTCCGCCGGCAGTCGCGAATAGCTCAACCCGACCAAGACGATGATCGAGCTGAACGTGTCCGAAACCGAATGAAAGGCATCGGCCACCAGGGCGACGCTGCCCGTCAGAAATCCGATCACTCCTTTTAGGATGGCCAGCACCAAATTGCCGACAATCCCAACCATGGTGGCTTTCCACCCGGCACGATAGCGATCGCTGTTGTCTTGCTTTAGATCGTTGATGGTAGTACGCCCCAAAGGTTGTTCATCGACTGGAAAACGCTGATTCGTTGTGCACATTTTATGCCAAATGCTCCGCCTGCGCCGACGTGGCCTCGTGCTTATTCGTGGTCGGGACGGGCCAAGGGCAGTGTGAACGTAACGCAAGTTCCCTGCTGGTCATCACCTGACTGACAGACAATTTGGCCTCCGTGGGCTCGAATGATTTCTCGGCACAAATACAGCCCGATGCCGGTGCCGCCTGCGAGTCGATGTTCGGGTCGGTTCGCCGCCATGGTTGCATGTTCGACGCGGAAGAACTTCTCGAACACTCGCTGATAGTATTTCGGGGGGATACCTGGCCCGCGATCGGTGACCGAAACTTTGGCGTCTGAGGTTCCCGATGCTTGCCCAACACCGACTTCCATACCGACGTCACTACCCGCCGGAGCGTATTTCAGTGCATTGGCCAGCAGGTTGGCGATGACGTTTGCCAGACGTTTCGCGTCAGCTCGGACGACGACAGGATCGGGGGGCACCAGAACGATCAGCCTGACCTCGGCATCCTCGAATCGAATTCGGAATCCCTCCTGAGCGGTCAGCACGATGTTGCGCAGATCGATCTGATCAAGATTCAGCCGCAACTGCCCGGCTTCGACTCGAGTCACATCCAACAATTCTTCGATCGTCAATTCGAGTTCATCACATCCGCTGTTGGCCGTATCGAGCAGTTCGCGCTGGTGGGCATCCAATCGGTCTGCCGTCTCGCGCAGCATCAATAGATTCATCCTCAACGTAGTCAAGGGCGATTTCAATTCGTGGGACGCGACACCGATCAACTCGCTCCGCAACTCGTCCAGCTTGGCGAATTCGGTGACGTCATCAAATACCACGACCGCGCCGAATCCGCTGGTCCTGGGACCGGGCTCGATTTCCAAGCCCCGCACCGGGATGGCGGTCATCATCAAGCTCCGTTGTGTGCCGTCCAGATTGACTCGCATCGTCTGACGAAAATCCAGCGGCATCGGGCGTTGGGCGGTTCCTGCCAGTGCGGCTTCCACCGATTCCCGAAAGTCATCGGGTAAAGGCAGATCCTTCAATCCCCGCGCATCGGGACACCCCAGTCCAATCAGGAGTCGTTCGCCGTGCGGGTTTTGGTCGACCAGTCCCCCTGCTGGCCCGAACAGCAGGACAGCATCGGGCAATGCGTTCAGCGTGGATTGCAACGTCGCCTTGCTGGCCAGCAACTCACCCAGGCTGGAACGCTGGTATTCGGCCAGTGATTCGGCCATTCGATTGAAAGCTTCGGTCAATTGCCCGAATTCGTCCACGCGTCCTTCATCCAGTCGGCTATCGAACTGTCCGCTACGGATAGCTCGAGCCGAAGCGATCAACTGGCGGATGGGCAGCAGCACCGAACGAGCCAGCCAGGCAGCGGCCATCACGCCCAGCAGCAGGGACAGCAACGAAACGCCGATGACCCAACGGGTTCCGCGAACCGCTCGATCGCGAGTCAGTACTGCTGCTTGTTGCATGGCGTCGAAATGGCCTTCTCGCAATGCCGCGCACTCGGCCACCGCTTGACGCAGCAGAGGATTGACGGTGACGTGATAGCGAGCCAGGCTGTTTTCGGATCTTTCGCTCGAGATCAAGTCGTCGCCTGCCCTGCGGTATTCGGCGATCCGCTGACGCATGCCGTCCAATTGGCCGGCATCTTCGTGGGCTGTCAGTGCTTCGAGAGCTGCGTTGGCGGCCAGACGATGCTGGGACAATTCCCGCTGGGCTGCCTCGGTCCTGCCCGACAGGGACAGCAGAAGTGCATCGTCTTCGCGTTCCAGAGAATGGGCCAGCGACGTGGCCCAGTCCACCGCAGCCTGCCGATCGCGGACCGTCTGGTCGATCGCGGTGCTCAAGTACAAGAACGTCGCGACACTCCATAGTCCGCTACTGGCGGCCATCATGACCAGCAGTGCCGCGGCCAGCAGGAATCGAGTTCGAACGCTGTGCACTCGCATTCAGGCCAATCCGTATTTCTTCCGTTTTCGTTGCAGGGTGGTGACATCGATTCCCAGGACACGTGCGGCCGCTTCGAACGATGCCGTTCGCGCCACAACGCGGGCAAGATGCTCGCGTTCGATCGCCTCTAAGGATACCTCTTCGCCCAATTCGACGCGCGCAGCGCCCTCGCCCAATCGTCTGGTAGGTTCTACCGTCGCGCTCGACTCAGCAGCTTTCTGCACGGCCGCCAGGCCCAAATCAGCGGGTTCGATCACCGACGACGGGCACAGGATCACCGCTCGCTCGACCGCGTTTCGCAACTCACGCAGATTCCCTGGCCAGGCGTGTGAGGTGATGGCCCTTTGGCTGGCGTCCGAGAACACCAGTCCATGCCGCTGTTGGCATCGCTGAAAGTGCTCCAGGTAATGACTGGCCAGCGGCAAGATATCTTCCGGCCGCTGCCGCAAGGCGGGGAGAGTCAGAGGAATCACGTTCAATCGAAACAGCAGATCCTCACGGAACCGGCCCGCCTGAACCTCCTCTTCTAACGGTCGGTTCGTCGCCGCAATCAGTCGTACATCCGCCACCCGCTCCTTGGCCTCCCCTACCCGTTCGTACGTGCGATCGTTCAGGAACCGGAGCAGCCGAGACTGGGCATCGGCCGTGAGATCGGCCAGTTCGTCCAAAAACAGCGTACCGCCTTGAGCCTCCTCTACCTTGCCTACCGCGTCCACCACCGCGCCGGTGAAGGCTCCCTTGCGATGCCCAAACAGGATGCTGGACATCAGATCGCTGGCCAGCAAGGGGCAATGAACGGTGACAAAAGGACCTTGAGGACGGCGGCTCTGTTTGCGAAGCCAGCGGGCGAGCATCGTTTTGCCCGTCCCGCTTTCGCCGCGGAGCAGGATCACCGCATCCGAAGCCGCTGCTCGCATCGCCGTCTGCAGAAAAGCCGTAAAGCTGCGGTTGGCAGTCTCGAATCGGATCTCTCCTTCACTCTCGGCAACTTGCTGTTGCAGCTCGTCCAACCGCCGCTTGAGCAACGCGGAATCCAGCACTCGCGAGGCAGCCGTTCTCACCTGTTCCGGGGTAAACGGTTTCGGCAAGTAATCAGCCGCCCCCAATTTCATCGCCTCGACCGCTGTTTCGTACGAAGCGAATGCTGTGACAACGATCACTCCGATGCCCGGCTGACGGCGCAGGATCTCCGGCAGCATCGTCAGACCCGAATCGCTGCCAAGCCACAGGTCCAGGAACACGACATCGAAGTGTTTGCGATCCAGAATGTCCAGTCCGCCCGCCACCGTACCCACTTGATGAACCCGCCCTCCAGCGGCTTCCAGACAGAGGCGCAACGATTGACGGATTCCCGGATCATCGTCGATCACCAAAGCCGACCAAGCTGATTCCATCGCTCTTGTCCTCAATTCATAAAGGTGCCCCCGAATTGTCAGCACCCGGGTCAGATTTTCAAGCCCCGTTTATTTGGTGCCACCCATCTATCTATTGACATAACGGATCCGGCGAGTATAATTAGATGAAAACAGGAGACATCACATGGGACGATCGGTACGAAGCGAGCTGTTTCAGGCGGACGAGGTCTGCATTGTACATGCAATTCAGCGCTGTGTACGCAAGGCATTTTTGGCGGGCCGGGACGATCGAACGGGCATCGATTACTCGTTTCGCCGCGAGTGGATTCGGCGTCGGATGGAGGCACTGGCCTCGGTTTTCGGCATTGATGTGCTGACCTATGCCATCATGAGCAA
>REEF01000554.1 GCA_007695205.1 Planctomycetaceae bacterium | reverse complement strand
TTCCAGGATGACATCGCCCGGATATCGCATGAACACCTGCGGCGCTCGGCGGGTCTTCGAATCGAACGGTTCGCCCTCGGTCCACACTTCGACCGGGCCGCCGCCGTCCATTCCGAGTCCCCACTGGACCATGTCCAGGAAATGGGAGCCCGTGCAGGTGAAATTGGCACCGGCGAAATCTCGATAGCTGCGGTAGGTAAGACCTGGTGACATCCCGTCGCCCTGGATGCTGCGGTGGAAGGGGTAAAGCTGGACGGGGCCGCACCACATGTCCCAGTCGAGGCCTTCCGGGATATCCTGCGCCGTCGGCATCGGGGGGTCGAAGGGCGAGGCGTAGTTCAGATCGATCACCCGGGTCACTTTCCCAAGACGCCCGTTGCGGACCAACATGCAAGCGGTATACCATTCCTCGGCCGACCGCCTTTGCGTACCTGTCTGAAACACGCGGTTGTATTTCCGGACAGCGTCGACGATCCGCCGTCCTTCGCGAATCGTCCGCGCCAGCGGTTTTTCGCAGTAGATGTCCTTTCCCGCTTGCGCGGCCTGGATACATGGCAGGGCGTGCCAATGCTCCGGGGTGGCGATCACCACGGCGTCGATGTCCTTGCGGTCCAGCAGTTCGCGGTAATCGTGATACAGGGCGACGTTCCGGAGGTCGGGCGGATCGGGCGAGACCACCCAACGGTCGGAAACCAGACGTTCATCTTCGGGTCGCGGCTGCGCGATCGCCTGGGCGACCCTCATGTCGGCATCGGCGACGGCCGCGATGCGCACGTGGTCGAACCGTGCAAACCCCCGCCGAATCAGAGCGCCGCCCATTCGGCGGACCCCGATGCCGCCCAGCACAATACGGTCGTTCGCACCGGGTTTGCCGGAACGAGCGAGGACGCCCGAGGGAATGACGTACGGGGTCGCGAGCCCCGCCAGGCCGGCCGTCGCCTGCCGCAGAACAGAACGTCGTGAGATCTTGTTATTCATCGTAGGTTTCTCCTGAATGATCCGGATCGATCCGATTCTCGCAAAATCACGGGGTGGTCGGCTGTTGGCGGACCACCGGGTTGCGCAGCACACCGACGCCTTCGAGTTCGACTTCCACGATGTCCCCATCGTCCATCGGACCGGTCGTCCCCGGCGTGCCGGTGAAGATCAGGTCGCCGGGATACAGAGTGACATAACGGCTGATGAAGCTGACCGTCGCAGCCACGCCGTGGATCATGCCGCTGGTGCGCTCCTGTTGCTTCACCTGGCCGTTCAGCCGGAGTGTCAGCAGCAGGTCGTCGTAGTCGACACCGCGGACAATCAGCGGGCCGCACGGGCTGAAGGTATCGGCGCCTTTCGCACGCCACCACTGGACGTCGCGGTGCTCGGGGTCGTTCTGCCAGAACCGTTCGCTCACGTCATTTCCGGCCGTCACTCCGAACACGTACTCCAGGGCCTTTTCCTCCGGAACGTTCCGCATCTTGCGGCCGATGACGATGACCAGTTCCGCTTCATAGTGGACGTCGTCAGAAGCGTCGTGGGGAATGATGATCGGATGCTCGTGCGGCACCAGCGACCCGATCGTCTTCAGGAACGGCTGAGGTATCTTGAATTTCTCGGGCACCGTGTCACTGGTCATGTGGCTGAGGTAGTTACCTGCCAGCGCGAACACTTGTCTCGGCTCGGTGGGCACCAGCAGTTCCACGTCGGCCAGGGCATGCGTGCGGTCGGTGGGTCGATGCTCGCCGAACAAATCGCCGTCGATTTCGCGCACCCGCTGGCCCTGGACGATGCCGTAAACCTCGCGGTCGTCCACGCGGAATCGGGCGTACTGGGTACCCGCCACCTGGTCGGCCCGGGCCGACGTCAAGAAGGTTGCCAGCACCAGTCCACTCAAAGCCGCCGTTACAGTCAATGGAACACGCATTGTCGATTCTCCTAGGGGTTGTGTTGGTGGTTCTTGACGTTCCAAGCCAGTTCACCACCGCCGGGATCTTAGTCGGCTGGGCCGGTACACTGCCTGCGGTTGTCGCCGCAAATTGGATTTTCGTGACTCGGGAGAGTGAAATCAAGTCGCGAAACCCGGATCGAGGAAAGATTTTCCGCCACGGAACAAGTCGGTTCCTACCGAGCAGTGTGGTCTTGCTGGTCGAGACCCAGCAGGCCGGTCAACCGTCCGAGCAGGCGGAAGTAGATCATGGCGGTAGCATTCAGGCCCACCGCGCCGAACAGACTGACCAGCAGCCAGGGCTGAACCATAAACATCAGAAATACCAGTCCAACCGGCACCAGTGCTGCTGAGCCCAGGAAGAACTGGATTGTGATCGCCTTGTGCCGGATCAGGCTCTCTACGACAGTCCGAGACCAGAGTCCCCACGGCGTTCCTGTATCCAAGGCGGAGAGCAACAAGACGGGAAACAGGCCAAACGCGATGACCGTCCCCAACAGCGTCGCCACCCACGATCCGCCTGTCCCTCCGTCGCTCAGCAGGTACCCCAGCAGAATGCCGGGAACCGCCGACACGAAAAGACCGTTCACCAGGTAGAACGAATCAAGTAACCAATCTAGGAAATTCGGGCCCGGCCACTGCTGGATCTTGTCCATCCCGTTGGCAGTATCCTGGACGATCGCCAGCCAGCAGACGGGGGCCAGGGCCAAGTAACTCAAGCCGAACAGCGCGGTGAAGATCCCCGCCACGATGGCAGCGATCTGACCTAAGAGCCCGCCGTCGCTGAGCGACAAAAACAGCAGCAGGCACGCCAGGCAGCCCTTGGTGATCAAGGTCAAGACAATCAAGCGGCCCGCAGCGGGAAAGTCCCAGAGGAACGAGAACAACCCCGAAAACAGCGGACGAATGACGTACCCCGCCGTTTCTTCCTCGGCCTGCTGGATTTCGGCTGCCGCTCGGCCCAAGCACTCACGGGCCGAGTCGGCGAGCACATCGCCCAGCGGCCTCTTTGCAGGACGGTCGTCGCCCGGCGCTTCGCCTTGCCGTACCGGATCGCGCTCGGCATCCACCAGCGATTGCTCGTGAATCTCGACCGACTGCGGGCGTTGCCCCACGTCGCTCAACCGATACTCGTCATCCTCTGAGGCTTCCGACGGCGCATCAGATCCTCCAGGCTCGGGCGATTCGTCCGGGAACAGAGCCGCATTACATCGCGGACAATGGAGTTGCTGCCTGGTTTGGCCCGCCGGAATCTTCACCTGACCACCACAGGCGGGACACGCGATGCGGGCCGGCAGATTGAACGAACTGCTGCTCATTCCTTCAGGCAAACCTTGCAGGAACCGGGGAGAAGAACTGATAATTGCTAAGCATTTTGAGCGACTTCCGCCAAGATTGCAACCCTCCTGGAACTTTGCTGGGCCATTTTTACCATCCTTTCGTCTATCTAAAAAAAGGACAGGCATTTTTTCGAATGGGGCACAGCCACAGATCCTCTTCCACCGCCCCTGCGGCCTTCCCATTTGGAAATCCACCACGACCATCATGGCAGCTTCCCACGCTGCGAATACCAAGCAAAAAGTGCCTGTCCTTTTTCCCTTTTTCCCTTTTTCCCAGCAGCAGTTTTCGCGACAAGGCGAACGGCCGATCAATTCTCACCCGTCCGGAAAACCCGCGGAATATCCCGGGCGCCGTGAAGAATGCGCCTTCGCCTGCGGTGTTCGCACGATGCGCGGCATCAGGCCCCCGGTTCGTCGGCATCCAGTTGTGCGACCAGTTCCGCTTTGATGCTGTCAACGTCCCACGGCTCGCCTAGGTCCGCATCGATTTCCGCCAGCGCAGCTTGGATGTCGTCGCGCAGCGTTTGATGCCGCTGCTTGACATCACGGAGTGCCCTCATGCCGGCAACGACGACTTCATCCTCGGACGCATATTCGCCCGTTTCCAGGGAACGCTGGACGAACTGCAGCACGTCAGGTGGGTATGCGTATTTCATTCGCACATTTTAGCAAACTGGCTGGCGGCGGGAAAACCCCACCCGGCGCAAAAAGGTGACAGGCACCAAATCTGGGCAACATGGGGGCTCTGAGGTGCGATTTGACTGCCGTCAGTGATCTTCTTGGGGCGACCAGCCGGTCGTCAGGCTGCGTCCAGCCCACGTGAAGCAGCGGTTGCCACTACCAAGTGTTTTCCTTTTTGCGATATACTGGCTTCGGTCTGTTGACAATTTCGGAAGGTAAAAACGTCATGGTCTCAATGTAAAGGAGAACGGGAATAATGGGGGTTACGATTTCCTATCGCGGGTCGATGGCGGACATCGAGCGGGTCGAGGATTTTGAAGATCGCGTGATCGATTTGGCCCTGGAAATCGGCGGCCATGTGCGCGTGTGGCGCAGCTTCTGCGACGACGATCCGCAGCGCGCCGTGCGCGGCGTGATCCTGGAATTGTATCCCGGCCAGGATACGACCAGCCTGCTGATTTCGCCCGAAGGCTGGCTGATCAATTTGACCGAGATCGAAGATGCAGAGCAGGGACAACTGGCCGATCCCCCTTGGTGTTTCGTCAAGACGCAGTTCGGCGCCGTCGAGGGCCATGTCGCGCTGGTCGAATTGCTGGCCGCACTGAAACGCGAGTACTTCCCGGACCTGCAGGTGCGTGACGAAGGCGAGTATTGGGAAACCCGTGATCTGGAAAGGTTACGAGCGAAAATCGGCCTGGTTCAGGCGGCGATCGAGGGGTTGGCCGAAGGACTCCGACGACACGGGCTGACGGCCGAGGCCGCGGAGGATCCGGAGATCCTCGCAGCGCGGATCGAACGCGTGGCTCAGACAGTGCAACAGACCCTGGCACGCGTCCCCGAACATCCGCCCGTCTTGTGGGACGACGATTCCGGCGACGGCTACGACGACTTGTCCGACGGCACCGAGGCTCAATGGGACGCTTTTTTCAAGGAGCAGCGTCGCAAGCAAGAACGGCTGCACCGGGCCATCGAGGAACGTATGGCGCGCGGCGATGACCATCATGAGGCGTTCGATGGCGCCATGCGAGACGAGGGGCTGATCGATCTGCCCGGCGAACCTTCGCTGTCCGACGTCGCTCGGGAAATACTCGAAGCCTGCGAGGACGAACTGGACGAACTGGACGAACCGTGGCGTGAAAGCCTGCCGGATGCGATCCGCGACGCGGACGAGGAAGCGTTGGACGACGGGTGCGACGACGAACGTCATCCGATGATCGAGCGGGCCATGGACTTGCACGTGCGGCTGTTCGACATCGCCACTGCGATCGGGCAGCAAGCCAACGAGAACTTCCAGTGCCTGATGGGCGGCGCGGGCGAAATGCTGGGCGGCCTGTCCCAGGCGTTGGGTGGCCGGAATTACGAGCTGCCGTCCGGGTTGGGATTGGTCCAGTTGAAACGATCGCTCCGCGGGGCCGCTTTCGCGTTCGGCATGTTGTTCCCGCTCCGGGCCGACGGCTTGTTGACTCCGGCCGAATTCGAAGAATTGTGTGAGACCATCAAGTCGCTGCAAGACGACATCTACGCCGAACTGGCCAACCTCCGCGAAGCCCGCGAAGGGTAGGCACCGAGTGGTCTACTGACATGGGCTACGGACGGAGCCATCAGGAGATAGTTAGAGTTTTCGGTTGTAAGATGCGCGCACGGCGCACGCATCTTCGTAGGTTGGGACTCCGTCCCGACCGGGTCGGGTCGGGTCGGGTCGG
>REEF01000876.1 GCA_007695205.1 Planctomycetaceae bacterium | reverse complement strand
AGAAGCATCTGTCCGGCGATCGACTGTTGTCAGAGTTACTGCGAATGCGAAAACAAGGAAAATTGCCACGTCTTGGTCGGCGCCGTCGCGAATTCCACCCGTGAACGGCAGCATTTAATCACTCGGCTGCTTGTGATCAATGATAGGTGTTGGCCATTTTTCGTGACTTCCTTTTTTAAGCACGCTCAGGGAACGATCTCGATCGGATCGAGTTCGTTCGTCCCGCGGATGATCTGCACTTCGATTCCGGACGTTGTGGGGTCGGCGAAGCGTTCGGGTAACCGTTCGGGCATCGCGTCGCGCTGGTCGGGCGAGATGCGGTCCGGCGGGCCCTTCCACGAGACACACACCTGATAGGTTCCGATCGGCGCCCCGTCATGCATACCGTACGTCGACACGACGAAGTGACCGTCCTGGTCGGTCGTGGCGTACGGTCGCGCCAATCGCGGTGTTCGACCGCCGACTTCATAGAACCGCAAATCCGCGCCGGCGGCCGCCT
Source organism: Planctomycetaceae bacterium (assembly GCA_007695205.1). Classification (GTDB taxonomy): domain Bacteria; phylum Planctomycetota; class Planctomycetia; order Pirellulales; family Pirellulaceae; genus SKKK01. Next base: position 5,152 of record REEF01000876.1, on the reverse strand, counting down.
GGCCATCGATCAGCACCCGACCCGACACGGGATACGTTGCCTGTTGTCCTTCGCGACATCCGACCGCTAAAAGCAACGAAACCAAGCTTGCAGGACCCACAATCGGGTGGCAAAATCGAGCGGCTGGCACAAAACCCCCCTTTCATCGCAATGAAATTACCTTCAATCAGAGGACTGGTTTTCCTAACATGACCAAGGATAATAGTCCAAACTGCGAAGGGGAATCAAGCCGATGACTCATCAAATCCCAAGATCGAAACGGGCGCCCGGCTTTACTCTGGTGGAATTACTGGTGGTGATCGCCATCATCGGAATTCTTATCGCTCTGCTATTGCCCGCCGTCCAGGCCGCTCGTGAATCGGCTCGCCGCTCGCAGTGCTCCAACCATCTGAAACAGATCGGTATCGCCATGCAGAACCATGTTTCGGTTCACGGTGCGTTCCCGCCCGGTCAGCGTCTGATGGTCGTCGGCCACAAGACGTGGGGGTGGCCGGCTTTCCTGTTGCCGTGGATGGAACAAATGACGGTGCATGAACGGATCGAGTTGCGGCGGCCCGTTTGGGGTGCGGAGAACCGCGAGGCGGTTTCGACGGTGGTGCCGACGTTTCTCTGCCCCAGCACGGCGCGGCGTCACCCGACTCGCCGTGGCGACCGCATTCATTTGGACTTGATCAATCCGGGTCAGTGGGATGCGGGAACGGGCGAGGACATGGCCTGCATCGACTATGCAGGGATCAGCGGACCGACTCGGCACACCGCGTTCCGCAACCCGTTGACGGGCGAGCGGTATCCGGCCAACAGCGGAGTCCTGCTAAACATCAGCACGGGGCACCGGACTCAGACCAGGCCGGCGGAGATCATCGACGGCCTGTCGCAAACTCTGCTGGTCGGTGAATTATCAGGGCGTGGTGTCTTTGTTGCGGGTACCAGCAATGCGTTGCGAGGCGTGTGGGCGGGTGGTCAGAACTGCATCAGTGTCCCGGCGGCACCGATCGGCGGGATGCGCATCGCGCCGATCAACCCGGCGCCTGCGGATGCTTGGATCAATGCTGGGAACAGTTCGCTGTTTTCCGATCACCCCGGCGGTGCGCAAGTCGTATTATGCGATGGTTCCGTGCGGATGCTGGCAGAATCGATCGACGTCATCGTCCTGCTGTCTCTGGCTTCGCGCAATGGCCGGGAGGTGATCGATGGCTTTTAGCCGATGATTGCTCGTTGGCGTTCGACGGATTACAATAAGCAGTCAGCCCTAGAATACCAGCATACAAAGGAGAAACCATGAACCAGCGCAGTGACACTACCATGACGAACTCGCGACGATCGTTCCTCGGCACGGCGGCCGCGGGCCTGGGCGCTGCAGCGGTGGGCCTGCATCCGCATGCCGCTTTGGCCTCGTCGTCGGCCGAGCCTCAGAAGCTTTTCAAGTTTGCCATGTGCAACGAAACGTTTGAAGATTGGCCTTTCGGAAAAGTCTGCCGTTTTGTGGCCGAATGCGGATACACGGGCCTGGAAATCGCCCCCTTTACGATCGCCCAATACGTCACGGAAGTTCCGCCGCGGCGGCGCGCTCGGCTCCGCCAGCTTATGGAAGACGCCGGGTTGGAGTGTGCCGGGCTGCACTGGTTGTTGGCTCGGACCGAGGGTTTTCATCTGACGCATCCGGACGCCGAAATACGCAAGAAGACGACCGATTATCTGATCGAACTGGCGAAGTTCTGTGCGGATCTGGGCGGCGATATCATGATTTTCGGATCGCCCAAGCAGCGGGATTTGTTGGAAGGCGTCAGCCGAGACCAGGGAATGGCTTATGCGGCCGAGGTGTTCAAGGCCACGATGCCTACCATGGAAGAATTGGGCGTCATTTTGGCGTTGGAGCCGCTGGGAGACGTCGAGACGAATTTCATGCCGTTTGCCGCGGATGCCGTCGAGTTGGCCGAGATGGTCGATTCGCCCCATTGCCAGATCATGCTCGATTGCAAAGCCATGGTTCACGAGGCCGATTCCATGCCGACGTTGATCCGCCGCTATCGATCGTGGATCAAGCACTTCCACGCCAACGATCCCAATCTCCAGGGCCCCGGGATGGGCGATCTGGACTTCATGCCGATCTTCCGCGCCTTGGCGGATATCAAGTTCGATCGCTGGGTGTCGGTCGAAGTCTTCGACTACACGCCCGGCCCCGAAGCTTTGGCTCGGGAAAGCATCGCTTACATGAACGAGTGCGTGGCCAAGCTGTAGGCTTCGAAACTTTCCGGCAACATCGATTCGAGAGGTGAAATCGTGGAATCTGGACAGGAAGCCCAACGGTCGCGTCGTTCGTTCCTGAAAACATCCTCGGCAGCCGCCCTGGCCGGAACGCTTGCGGCGCCGCTGGGGTTTCCATCGTCGACCCATGGCGATACGGGGCAAGAACCGCTTCGTTTTGGATTGATTTCGGCAGCGACGTACGGGTACATGGGAGCGCCGCGGACGCCCGGATCGTTCCACGGTACGGCCTTTGCCACGATCTGCAACGGCTATGACGCTGCCAAACGCGAGCAGATCGAGGGAACGTTCGTCGCTGCCGGAAAGCGGCTCGATGGCGTGCGAGTGGTCCGGATCTGGGACCCGATCAAATCGGCTGCTCAACGGCTGGCGGATGTGTGCAACATCCCCGTAGTTTGCGACAGCGCCGACCAATGCTCCGAAGACGTCGATGCGGTGCTGATCGTAGACGACGGTTCCGGTGAGCATGGAAAGTACGCGGTGACCCCCTTGCAGCGTGGCGTGCCGACGTTTTGCGATAAACCGCTAGCCATGACCGGCAAACAGGCCCAACAACTGGCCCAAGTGGCTCGAGAGACCGGCACACCGTTCATGTCGGCCAGTTCCCTGCGCTTCGTGCCCGACGTGGTGGCGCTGGCCGAACAGGTTCCTTCGCTGGGCGAGATCCATCTGGCCACTTCGGTCTGCGGCAATGAATTGATCTACTACGGGATCCATGCGCTCGAGCTGGCCTATGCGGTGCTCGGACCGGGTGCCGTATCGTGTCTGAACGTGGGCCAACCGGGCCGGAATATCGTCCGGGTCCGCTACGAGAACGGCCGCGATCTGATGCTGTTGGTCGGCGAGCGCGAATGGATGCGCGGCGGCTTTCAGATCAATTTGTACGGCACTCAAGGCTGGCGGAGCCTGACGCCCGACCTGACCGATCTGTATTGGTACCTGCTGGACAAGTTCGTCGATCTGGTGCGGACGGGCAACGAATCCGTACCGATCGAGGAAGAGGTGGAGGTCATCGCCGTGCTGGAAGCTGGCAAGCGGTCGCTGGCCGAGCAGCGCGAGGTGACGGTCGCTGAAGTGCTGCAATGACCGCCACGCACAGCGCGGCATCCGTATCGCGTGCGGTCACGAAGCTGTGGGCATGCAAGGTCGTCCGTCAGGCACCCGGCGCCAAGGTTCACCCCAACGATGCATAAAGCTGCCTCGTAGGACGGATTGGCAATCCGTCCCACAACACACGTAGGACGGATTGGCAATCCGTCCCACTTCTTTCGCAACGATGGGGTTCAAGGGTCCTGCCACAACTGTTGAATCGCTTGGACGGTGCGATCCACCAGCACCTGGCCACCCTCGGGCCCGACCAGGTTGTTCATAACGGTCGCGCTGTAATTGGTAAACGGCCGCTCGTCCAACGCTCCACCTAAGATCGCTCGTGGGGTCGGCAGGTAGTAGGCATGGTCCTGCAGCGCACCGGTCAATTGGATCTGGAACGTTTGCAAAGCGGGGCTACGAGCCTGGATCTGTATGCCGTAGTCCAGGAACAGTTCGAAGGGGCTGGTGGTGATCGCCACATCGCCCAGGCGGATCACATGCAGTTCCATCGCATACGTCAGGCTCTCGCCCTGCTGCTGGGCCTGGTATCGATCCATCACGGCTCGGTACAGGCTCCGCGTCCAATAATCGGAACGCGACCGTTCCGTTTTCGCGTCGATATCTTCGCAGACCTTCTTGGCGACTTCGAATTCCGCCTGCGTGACCAGACGCGCGGGCAAATCGATCTGCTGGACATGATGGACCATCGGCACGTCGGTGTGAATATCTTGAGCGATCACTCCGGCCACGTCCGTCAACGCATTGGCCACGCGACGCCCGATCTCTTGGCTCAGGCTCAAACCGCGCAACTGGTTCATCCGCTGTTCCGCGCGACGATACACCTGAGGCCGTGGCGTCTGATCGCCGGCCGGGGCACAGAACCCCAGGACGCAGATATGGTCCCCGTGTCGGTCGCGGATCAGTTCACGCGCATCGTGCCAGAAATCCGCACTGACCCGGCTGCCTCCCTCGGCTTGCGCGGTGGTCGCCAGCGTCAGGGCGACGGCTTGCAATTGTTCCTGCAGGTCGTAGAAACACAGGACGTGCACCGAGTGATCTTCGAACCCTTCGATGTGGCGGAAGTTGGGATCATTGGTGTTGCCATGCATGCGAACGGTTCCGTCGCGGTACGTTACGCGGCGATTGTGGCCCGCCACCGCGTGTCCCAATCCCCAAGCGACCGCACCCTGCTGGCGGTTCTGCCAGGCGTGTTCGACCGCCTGAGCCATCTGCTCGAACAGCCAGGGGACGTATTCTTTTGGTTGCATGGCATCCTGGTAATCTGCCTGGTCGTAACGGTCCTGGAGCAGTACCGGGGCTTCGTGGGTGTGCGTCGCAGCCAAGAACAGTTTGTGTGGATCGAATTCGGGCATCCGTTCCCTCAGGTAATTGCGGAACGCCTCTTGAATCCCTGGTCGGATGACGCACAGATCGCAGGCGACCAGGATCGCCTGGTCCAGCGACTTGTCGCCATCACGGGACTCCAAGGCCAACACGTTCGCCACCAAGCGACTGCGGATCTCGCGGCCAATTCGCACCGAGGTGCCGCCGGTCAGTGGAATGGGTCGATCCGGCGTGATGTCGGCCGTGGCCGTTCCGAACCAGAGTTCGGCAGCTTGCGGTTGACTATCGACGGGGACAAACCCAAAAGCGACGACGGCGAGGACCGTTTGGCAGGCGAGACGCTGGTAACGCTGGCGGTCGGATATCATGGTTTTCTCCCAAGCTTCAGTTAAGATGATCTGGGACAGCCGACGGATGGGACTCGGACATGGAAAACGCAGCCATCGCCCGAGCC
>REEF01000871.1 GCA_007695205.1 Planctomycetaceae bacterium | reverse complement strand
CGTCCCCCATGCAAGGCCACCTTAATTGACAAGAAACTCCTGGCCGGGTGCTTAGAAGAGTTGAGTTTGCGGGTGCGATCTAGGCTTTGTCAGAAAAGGGGGCATCGATCGCTGATTGTTCGGATGGAAAGGATCGGGCAGAATAGTGATGTCGGGCGAGCTGTGCGGTAGGATGGAATCTTTGTGCGGTTTCTCGGCACGGGTGCCGATGATCCGATATCCGTCGTGTTGCGCGCGCTGTCAGCGCTTTTGCGTCGAGTCACTGGAGGGTCGAACGGCGCGCGTCCAACGACCAACAACCGCCTAAGGAGAGGCGAATGATCGCTCTTGGTGAACTCGGCTCGACCATCGCCCTGATGCCGGTCACTTATCTGCTGGCCCTTTTGCTGGCTTGGTTGAACGGCGCGCCGTTCCGTATCGGCTTGCGACGCTTTTGAATGGGCCGGATCACGTCCGCAACCGCTTCGGCCCGCTGACGTATTCGCTGCCGCGCAGATAGAAACGCAAGCACAGTTCGAACGCCGAGGTAACCCCGATGCGTGGCGAGGTTCCGATGTGGTGATCGGGGACGGGCACGTCCGGGTCTGGGGTCAGCCATAATCGTCGACCCCGGCTCAGATCCCAGCCATCCAATCGACGATCGATCTGGAAGGCTTCGCACAACCGTGAAGGGCCTCGAGCCAAATCGATGGTTCGCTCAAGGTTCCGCCGCCGCTGCATCCGCTCGATGCCCAACAGCGGTTGGACCGCGCGGATCAACACGGCGCTGGGGACTCCTCGCGGCTGGGTGACGGTGTTCAGACACCATCGCGCGTGGATCGAGTAGACATACGCTCGGCCTGGCGGTCCGAACATCGAGGCGTTCTTTCGCGTCATGCCGCGCGCGGCGTGACAGGCTGAATCACCGGCTGCCAGATAGGCTTCCGTCTCTACGATCCGTCCTGCCACGATTCCACTGCGGCTGTGCCGATAGATCCGCTTGCCCACCAGTTCGCGAGCGACCTGGACGACATCCCGGTCGTAGAAGCTCTGCGGCAACGGCGGTTCCGGCGGCCAATCGGCTGGCAGCAGATCGGGTATGGGCCATTCTGAAATCGGCGGCTCGGATGACAAGCGGGAACTCCCTGAAAGTTTTCGAAAGCGATGAAGTCACTGCCGAGAAGAAGTATCTATGAGGTTAACGCAACGTCAGCGAACGCCAGAACTCGAACGCGGTGAATGAGCGTTGGTCGACGTGCGGTTGCAGGGCCCAGCCGATTGCCGGTCCGATCGGAGGCGGCAATTGCTCGGCCGTCTTCTGCGGCACTCCTTCCAGGATTTCCTCGGCAGTGAAGGACGGTTCGATCCCCATGGCGATCGCCAACAGCACGAGACCAGCATGGTAGATGTCGGTCTGTTTACCGGCCGGGCCGAAACGATCGGCGTCCAGGACTTCGGGGGCGACCATCCAGGGAATCGTGGGCCGATAGCTGCGAATCTCTTCTTCCAGACGACTGACGCCCAGATCGCCGATCTTGAAGGTAACCGATTGGCTGTTGTCAGGCATCAGCTCGTTGCGCACGTAGGTCCAAAACAGATTGCGCAGGTGAATATCCTTGTGCACGTAGCCGTGATCGTGCATGTATCCGATCGCCTGCAGCATGCAACGGGCGATGGGCAACAGCCAATCGTCACCGTCATAGTCGGGCAAGGAGAACAGGTCGGTGACGCTGCCTCCACAACGTTCCATAACGATGTGAAAGGTATGCGACAGCTCGAACGCATCGTAGACGTAGGTGATGTTGGGGTGTCTGAGCGTCAGTAGCGACGTGATCTCGCGTTGCCAGTTCACGCGTACCTGTTCGTAGGTCTGCTGGTTGGGCACCAGCACCTTGACGACCAACGAATTGCTCCACTGATCGGTGCAGGCATAAGTGGCTCCGTAGCTACCGCGGCCCAGGGCTTCCCCGATCAAGTATCGATTGGGGCCATGCTCGATCACCTCAGCAGTCTGAGGCCAGCGGATGACCGGGGCGGCTGCGGGTGCTGTGCTCATGAAAGGTCCTGGTCGACCGCAGATACGTTGACGGCCTGCGGTGCGTCTGGTGAATCACAAGTTTCGGACAATCTCGCGTTTGGGGACCAGCCGCGTTCCCCGCTGTCGATCGACCTGGCAGGCGTTCAGCCAGCGGTTGCGAAGCTCGTCGCACAACTCATCGGTCGGGCAGGGACATTGGCTACGAGGGATCTTTCCCCCGGCACGATGTTGGTGTCCTCCGCCCTGGCCCAGATCTTGGACCGTGCGGCGGACCAGTTCCGAGGCATCGCCCGAGCCTCGCTCGGTCCGCACGGACAGCAACAGATCCTCACCGATCATCGCCGCGCACAGGACTCGCTTGACACCCACATGCCGAATCAACAGATCGGCGACTTCGCCGATGATCTCCGCCCCTTGGGCTTTGGGCAAAAAACACAGCGCGGCATCGTCGTACACAAAGGTGCTCTGCAACGCCAGCACCAGATCCGAAAAATAGGCGGCCGTCAGCGGCGCGTTTTCGATCTCTGCCAGGGTCTTCGGATCGGCGCGTCCGCTGAGCCAGGCCAGGATCTGCTTATCCAGTCGGGAATGATGCGTTTCGCCGCCCAACGTCTCCGTGCGGATGGCGTACAGCAGAGCGGTCGCCAATTTCCAGTCGACCTGCAGATGCTGCTCGCGCAGGTAACTGGCGACGATACTGGCCGATGCGGCCACGTGAGGCCGGACGTCGCGAAACTGCACGCGAGGACGCGGACCATGGCTCAGATGATGATCGATCACGGCGACCGGTCGCAGCGCGGTACTGGCCAGCAGATGATTGCCCGCCGCCAGGTCGCAGTCGACCAGAACGGCCGCCGTCTTCCCAACTACCTGGACACTGTTGATCAATTCGATGGGCGGCTGTAGCAGACGAACCATGTGCTGGTTCTCTGCGCGGACAATCCCGCCGCCGCCGACCACGCGGACCGGGTGCCCGAGCTTTTCGTCGATCAGGAACGCAAGGGCCCAGCCGGAAGCGATGGCATCCGGATCCGGATTGTCATGGGTGATGATCAGCGAGTTGTCAAATGGCTCGAGCACATCCAGTAATCGCCCCGAACGGGTTGATTTTTTCACGGCAATGTTCGAATTCATGGGTTTTCCGTATTTACGATCGCTGGCAACGGCAGCATGCTTTGCTGACGCAACTGGAACATCTTTCGCAACCGTTCGGTGACCGCATGATTGACGGTCCCTTCCAAAAAGTGTCCGTTTTCGTCCGGATCACCGGCCGAGACGCCGGTCAATAGGGCGACGGCCTGATTGACATCCGTGATCGGATAGACATGGAATCGGCCTTGCCGGACCGCCGCGATCACATCCCTCCGCAGCATCAGGTGGGGGACGTTGGCGGCCGGGATCAAGACGCCCTGGTCGCCGGTCAATCCGCGACGCTGGCAGATGTCGTAGAATCCTTCGATCTTTTCGTTCACGCCGCCGATCGCTTGGACCTGGCCATGTTGGTTGACCGATCCGGTCACGGCCAGCGACTGCCGGACGGGGATGATCGACAGGGCCGACAGCAATGCGCAGAATTCGGCCACCGACGCGCTATCGCCGTCGACCATCCCATACGATTGTTCGAACACCACACTGGCGCTGAGCGACAGCGGGTGATCCTGAGCGTACCGGGCGGCCAGCAACGATCCGAGGATCAAGACGCCCTTGGAATGGATCGGCCCGCCCAATTCGACTTCGCGTTCGATATCGACCACATCCCCTTTCCCCAGGCGGACCGTGGCCGTGATGCGAGAGGGCCGGCCGAAAGAGAAATTGCCCAGATCCAGGACACTCAGCCCGTTCACCTGCCCAACCTGGCTGCCGTGCGTATCGATCAGCAGTGTGCCCCGCACGATCTGTTCCTGGACCTGATCTCGCACTCGATCCGCACGATGGATCTGTTGGTCGATCGCCTGATCGACATGTTGGACCGTCACCGTTTCGTGCCCGTCGCTGGCACACCAGTAATCGGCTTCGCGGATCAGATCGGTGATGGTCCGCATGTGGGTGGTCAGTTTTTCCGAGTCAGCGGCGACGCGGGCACTGTGCTCCAAGATACGCGCCACGGCCGTTCGATCGAAACGGCGATGTTGTTCGCGCCGGACCAGCGTGGCGATCAATTGGGCGTACAGCAGGCAACTGTCGTCACTGCGGTCCATCTTCTCTTCGAAGTCGGCCGCCACCTTGAATAACTCGGCGAAGTCGCGATCGTACTGGTGCAGCAGATAGTACAGCATCCGATCGCCCAGCAGCACGACCTTGACGTCCAACGGGATGGGTTCCGGTTCGAGCGACACGGTGCTGATCAGGCCGAGCGATTCGGCCAGCGATTCGATTTTCACGTGCCGCGCGTACAGGCAGCGTTTCAACCCTTCCCAAGCATACGGCTGCCGAAACAGTCTCAGGGCCTCGACTACCAGATACCCGCCGTTGGCACGATGGATCGAGCCGGGCTTGATCAGCGTAAAATGGGTTTCCAAAGTCCCCATATGCGACTGGTGCTCGATACGTCCCAGCAGGTTTTGAAAACTGGGATGCTCTTCGTAGACGACCGGCGCGCCTTGGGATGGTTCGTGGTCGACGATCAGATTGACTTGGTATTCGTCCAACGCGCTGCGCTGCCGTCTTAACGACAGAAACGGCATCTCCGGATTTTCGTCCGACGATTGAAACTCGTCGGTGTTGGCGATCACGTCTTCTTCCACATCTCGCAGGTAACGCACCACATCGTCCAGGTCGCTGTATTGTTCTTGGAGCGGGTTCATCAGGTGCTCCAGGGCGAAACGCGCCGCGTCCTGGTTGGCCTGCTTGATCCTTTCACGCGCTTCGCGTCGCCAGCGAGGCAGCTTGGCCACCAGCGCATGCAATTCCTCCTGCAACCGTTCGATCTTCCCCTGGATCTCGCTGCGTTCGGCCTCGGATAACTGATCGTATCGCTCGGGCTCGAGTACCTTGCCATCGCGGCTGGGCGCCAACGCGAATCCCGCATGGGTGCGGATCACCTGGATTCCTTGCGTCTGGGCCCGATCCGTCAATTCCTGAAATGCCCGGTTCTGAAATTCTCTGGTCTCCTGTTCGATCTGCTGAACCTGGGTCTTATGTTCCTCTGTTTCCAGGGCTGCCGGGATCGAGATCCGTAGATCCTCGACCAGATTCTCCATGTCGGCGACGAATTTTGCACCGCGTCCGGGCGGGAATCTCAAGGCATGTGGCTTGTGAGGCTCTTCGAAATTTTGGACGTAACACCAATCGCAGGGCCGAGGATCGTTGGTAGCCTTTTGCTCGAGAAACGATTGGACGATCGTCCGTTTGCCGACCCCAGGTGGTCCCAGCACGTACAGATTATAGCCATCGCGACGGATGCTGATGCCGAATCGCACGGCGTTCAGGGCCCGAGCCTGCCCTAAGAATTCTTTCAGATCGTCCAAATCGTCCGTCGTCTCGAAGGGCAACTGGTCCGGATCGCAAATCCAGCTCAGTTCCGATGCTGGTAGCGGGGATAAGGGTTCCATACGTCCTCCGGCTGGCTGAAGCAGTCGGGTACTTACCGTTTGCCGATCCGCTGCATCACCATGCCGCTGACGTGCAGCGCTGCGGC
>REEF01000870.1 GCA_007695205.1 Planctomycetaceae bacterium | reverse complement strand
GGCTGGTCCTGTCGATGAACAAGGTAAATAGCGCGGCGGAGGCTTCGATCGACTTCAAAGGCAACGCCTTGGATGCGCGGTGGATCACCGCTGGTGGCGGCGTGTCGGTCACTGCGGAAGACACGGCCACGATCGATGCGACGCTGACATTGGGTAGCAAGTCGGCCAGCAGCGATGCGAGCGCGTTGGGGATCAGCGGGGCGATTTCCGTGAACGATGTCCGGGGCGGCGCCACGGCATTCATCGACCATACGACGCTGACCGCCAACGGCGGAGATGTTCTGGTCCGGGCTGTCGAAGCGGCGACGCTGACGGCGGCAGCGACCAGCGAGCTGACGGCCAGTCGGTCGTCGAGCGATTCGGGAGCAGGTGATGCTGGCAGCAGCGGCGGTGGTACGTCGTTGGTCGTCGGCGGGCTGATCGCAACGAATCTGGTTCAGAGCGGCGCTGATGCCATACTCCGCAACAGCGACGTGAAACCGACCGACGTGGACGCGGGCGGCGTGTCGGTCGAAGCGGAGAACAAGGCGTCGCTGACCGCCACGGTCGTGAACGGCGCCACGGCCTCCAGCAGCGGGGACGGCTCGGACAGCGGCGCCACGACGGCGATCGGCGTGACGCTGGCGTTCAACACGATCGGTTGGAAGTCGCAGAACGTGCTGTTCAACACGGTGGATGCGATACTGGGCGATCCGCTAATCGCCGAAGCCTTTGGCGGCCAGCATCCCTCTAATGCAACGGCCACGATCGTCGACACAACCATCGCAGCCACTGGACCGGTCTCGGCCGACGCCGTCGCGGCGGCCAAACTCGACTCGGCGATCACCAATACGACCACGGCAACCGCCGAGGGGACCCAGGGAGGTACTGGGACCGGCGTCGGCATCGTCGTCTCGATGAACAAGGTGAACAGTGCCGCGGAAGCGACGATGAAATTCACCAGCGGCGCTCTCGCGACGAACACGATCATCGCTTCGGGTGGGGTTGCGGTTTCGGCTCGCGACGCGGCCACGATCGATGCGACGCTCGATCTGAAGGCCGCAGCGCAGGCGAGTGGAGGCGCTGCTGGCGACGGCGGAAAGGCGGTCGCTGTCGGCGGGGCCGTGTCGTTGAACGACGTCCGTGGCGGCGCGGCGGCCGAGCTGTTGAATGCGACGGTGGATGCGAAAGGCGGAAGCGTGCTGGTCTCCGCCGAAGAAGCGGCCAGCTTGAATGCCAAGCTAAATGTCGAGGCACAGGCGAGCGGCCAGGGTTCCGGCGGAAATACGTCTTCGTTAGCTATAGGCGGCTTGATCGCCACAAACCTGGTCCTGAGCGACGCTGTGGCGCTGTTGTCCGATAGCGACGTAACCGCAGGGGGCAACGTCGCGGTCACGGCCACGAACACCGCCAAGCTGAACGCGGAACTGAGCAACAAGGTGACGAACGACCCGGAGGCGCCGGTCAGCGAAGCGAACAACATCGCCGTCACCCTGGCATTCAACACCATCGGATGGGCCTCGCAGAACGTGTTGTTTAACACCGTCGACGCCTTGCCGGGTGATCCGCTGATTGCCGAAGCCTTTGGCGGCAACATCGGCTCTGGCGCCAACGCAACCGTCCGCAACACGGTGATTGCCGCAGGCGGCAAGTTGTCGATCGACGCCGTTTCCTCCGCCACGCTCGACGCGACGGTCCATTCGCTGACCGACTCGACGGCGCTGGGCACACCGTCGGCACAGCTTTCTCAATCCGCCAAGACCCTCAGCCTGGGATTTGTGATCGCGATGAACAAGGTGAGCAGCGCGGCCGAGGCCCGCCTGGGATTCACCGGTTCCACGCTATCCACTCAGACCATCACGGCCAATGGCGGTGTCTCCGTCTCGGCCACGGATAGCGCGGCCATCGACGCGAAGCTCGACATCAAGGCCACGTCGCAAGCGACCAACCCGACGGCGGACAAGCCGCGGGCCTCGGCCGCTTCGGGCCTGGTCGCGCTGAACGACGTACGGGGCGGGGCGGGGGCAGTCATTTACAAGGCCACTGTCACCGTGGAGGACGGTGACGTGCTGGTCGAGGCGATCGAGAGGGCGACGATCGATGCCCGCTTGAACACGGAAACCGAATCCCGCGTCTCGCCCCGCGAGGGCAGTTCGTCGCTGGCCGTCAGCGGTGTGATCGCGACCAACCTGGTTCTCAGCCATGCGGATGCCGAGATCTTGGGCAGCGATGTGACTACTACCGATGGCGGCGACGTGATCGTGGCGGCGATAAACACTTCGCGGATCGTGGCCGAGATCCACAACGAGACCACGTCCAACGGCACGTCCGTCGGCGTCACATTGGCCTTCAATTCGATTGGCTGGGAAGCGCAGAACTTTCTCTTCAACACGGTCGACGCCCTGTTGGGAACGGGAATCGCCAATCCTAACCCGGCCACCGTGCGGGCCATGATTCGCGGCACGGATGTCAGCGCGGCGGGAGCTATCCACGTCACCGCGACCTCCGAGGCCGTTATCGACGCGAGCGTGGAAACGTCGGCAACCGCCATCGTGGGGAGCGTGCAGGACTCGACGACCGGCGTCAGCGTCGCCGCGGTGCTGGCCATGAACAAGGCAAACACGCAGGTTCGGGCTCTCATCGAGAACGCGGCAGTCGTTCGTACCACGGCGGGCGATGTGCGCGTCCAGGCATCGGATGTGACAAGTGTCAACGCCTACGTCAACGCGCCGGTTCTGACGGTTTCCGCATCGACGGACAAGGCCACTTCGGTCTCGGTCGGCTTGAGCTTGGCGCGGAACGAAATCGTTACGGACATGTTGGCGTTCGTCCGCAATGTGGACGAGCTAACCGCCGACGGTGGCAGCATTCATGTCACATCGGACCAGGACGCATCGATCGACGCCACCTCGACGGCTTCGGCGATCAGCGTGGCGCTCAGCGTCGACAAGAGCATCGCGTTCGGGGGCGGCGGAGCGACGGCGGTCAACAGCATCCGGGGTCAAGGCAGCGCCTTTATCCAGGACAGCCAGATCGTGGCGACCGGCACTGGGGCCGAACAAGGCGAGGTTGTGGTGACGGCCACCAACCGCTCGCATATCGAGGCGCTCGTTAAAGCGTTGTCGGTAGCCGTCGCCGCCAGCACGGGGAAGACGCAGGCCATTTCGATCGGCTTCTCGCTGGCGCGCAACTTGATCGGCTGGACCGAATACGGCGGGTCGGATCCAATCGACGTCCTGGCATACATCGAAAATTCCGATGTCACGGCCGACCAGGGGTTGACCCTGACGGCCAGTTCCACGGCGGAGATTCTGGCCACCGTGGCCGCGACCAGCGTGGCGGTTGCCCTGACCGTGGGCAGCGGCACGGCGATCAGCGCGGGCGGCTTGTGGACCGACAACAAGATCGCCACGCGAATCAAGGCGTTTCTGACCGGAGCCAGCGTCGTCGATCTGGGCGACGACCTGGTCATTACCGCCAGTGATCAATCGAACGTGGTGGCCGACGCGCGGGCCGTCTCGGTGGCTGCCAGTCTGGCGGCTGAAAGGAGCGGCGCGATTTCGATCGGCTTGTCGTTGGCTCACAATACGGTCGACAATGGCGTGGAAGCGTATCTGGACAGCGCTGAGTTGGTGAAGACTGGCGGCGGCGACGTGCTGATCACCGCCACCGACAGTTCCACGATCGCGGCCAAGTCGGTCGCGGCCAGTTTGGCGTTGTCGATCGGAGCTGGTAGCACCAGCTTCGGCATCAGCGGCGGCGGGTCGGAATCCACGAACGTCATCCTCGGCAAGGCCGAAGCCTTAATCTCCGGCAGCACCCTGGGTGAGACGGCGGCGGATATCGGCGATGTCCGCGTCGTCGCCACGGGCGCCTCGGAGATCGACGCCTTGGTGGCCGCGGTGTCCGGGTCCGTCGCTATTGGCTCGACCACCGGCGCGGCCGTTTCGATCGGAATTTCCGCCGCCCGCAACTTCATCGGCTGGGATCCCGGCGGCGGTGCTTCCCTGATCACCACGTACACCAGCGACCAGAGTGCCGGAACGTTGGTCCCGGGTCAGACCGTGCGGATCGCCCGGGGACCGGGACGGGGCGACGTCTATCAGTACATCGGACCGGTGCTGGTGGACTACGGCCCGGATGCCAACGGTTGTTGCGTGATTCATCTGGCCACGCAAAATTATCAGGACACGTCGCTGTGGAAGCAGATCATCAGCCCGTCGGCTGCCCAGTTACTGGCATATCTGGAGAACACCAGCGTCACGGCAGCGGGTGACCTGACCGTGTCAGCGATGGCGAATTACAACATCGACGCCGTGGTGCTCGCAGGCTCCGTGGCCATTGGCGGTGGCGGCACGACAGGCATCGCCGTCAGCGGTGCCGGCGTGTTCGCCCAGAACAAGATCCTGCGCGACACGAAAGCGTTCATCGATGGCGACGGCCCTGAGGGCATTAGCGCGCACGCCGTCACGGTGCGGGCGGATGACGCGTCGGGCATCTCGGCCATTGCCGGTGCCGCTTCCTTGGCAGGTTCGGTGGCGGGCACTACGGGCGTGGCGGTCTCGATCGGGTTGTCTGTTGCTTTGAATGAGATTTCGGGCGACGTAGCCGCCTACATCGCGAATGCGGAACAGGGCGTCACCACCACCGATGGCTCGGTATCGTTGTCGGCGGTTAGCCAGGGTCTGCCGCTGTTCGACTTCAACCTGCAAGCTGCCGGTTTGACGGCCGAGGACTTGGACGATGCCTCCGAGGCGGATCAGAACGATCCCGACACGCCTGCCAACGAGGCCACGCTGGATGCCGCGGCCGACATCGCGATCCTGACCAAGCTGCGCGCCGTCTTCGCGGCCAACGGCGAAACGCTGGCGATCCCTGACACCGTGGCCGTCGCCTCGATGTACACAACCGACGACGGAAGTCAGAATTTGCGCGAGGGCGACACGGTTCGCCTGGTCACTGGTTTCACCGGAACCGGTATCGCCGATCGCGTGTACCGTTACATCGGCCCGGATCGCGACAACGTGAATTTGGAAGCCGAGAACTACGGTGACGCCGCGAACTGGCTGCTGGTCGACAAGCTGAAGATTTCGAAGCTGGAGGAAGAGCGCGGCTGGGTGCTGGTGGCCCCGGACGGAGCGACCTTTCTCCTGGTCCTGAGCGACGATGGCGGGAAAGTCTCCGTCTCGCGAAGCAGCATCAACGCGATTTCCGCGGCGGCGTCCTTGGCCGTCGGACTGGGCGGCACGACCGGGTTGGCGGTCAGCGGCGCGGGGGCGGTGGCCCAGAACGTGGTGCTGACGAGGACCAATGCGTACGCCGAAAACAGCCTGATCGAAAGCGCCGGCGATGTGGAACTGAGCGCAACCAGCGTTTCCGGGATTACGTCGACGGTGGTGGCGGCATCCTTGGCCGTTGGTGGCGGAGGAACGACCGGCATCGGGGCCTCGATTGGCGTGGGGGTCGCGCGCAACTTCATCGGCTTCAAACCCGGCGGCGACCAGCCCGAGGGGCAGGTTCGGGCCTACCTTCGCAACACCAGCGTCGATGCGGATGGCGAACTGACACAGACGGCGCTGGCCGCTCAAACCATCAGCTCGCTGGTCGTGGCCGGCTCGGTGGCGGTTGGGGTGGGCGTTGCTGTTTCTATCGGCATTTCCTTAGCGCACAACGAGGTGGCCAACAAGGTCGCCG
>REEF01000842.1 GCA_007695205.1 Planctomycetaceae bacterium | reverse complement strand
GCCGCATAAGTCGCCGTACAAGTCAGCAAGCAAACCGCGCCCAATCCGAGGCCCAAGTCTGTACGCACTAAGTCGGGCACTAAGTCGGCACTAAGTCAGGGATAGCCGGGCACCATTCGCTCTGCCATCCGAGAACTCTACGGGAATTGACCAAGTATGAAAAACAACCCCCTCAATAGATGAAGTCGCTCCCACCCCGGCAGATTCCTCTTCGGGTAGTCAAAAGCAGCCGTACGTTCTACAATCACGGCCATATCGTCTTATTGTCCACAACATGCCTCGAAACGCACGATCCACGGCCTCAGCGGAAAGCGACATGGCTCGGAAGAAACCTGCAAGAAAGTCCGGAAACGGCGCCAATCTGGGCTTTGAAGAGAAGCTCTGGGCAGCGGCTGACAAGATGCGCGGCCACATGGACGCGGCCGAGTATAAGCATGTCGTGCTCGGGCTGATCTTCCTGAAGTACATCTCGGATGCCTTCGAGGAACGGCGGGTGATGCTCGAGCACCTTGCGTCCGATCCGGCTAGCGACTGGTACGTCAAGGAGCCGTCGCAACGCTACGAGGTACTTGAGGATCGCGACGAGTACGTCGCCGAAAGCGTGTTCTGGGTGCCCAAGGTGGCACGCTGGGAGCACCTGCAGGCCAATGCCCCGCAGCCCACCATCGGCAAGTTGCTTGATGAAGCAATGGTGGCCATCGAAAAGGACAATCCGGTCCTGAAAGGCGTGCTGCCAAAGGACTACGCCCGGCCGTCGCTCGATAAGCACCGGCTGGGTGAACTGATCAATCTGATCGGCACCATCGGGCTGGGCGACGCCGAGAGCCGCAGCAAGGACATTCTGGGCCGCGTGTACGAGTACTTCCTTGGCCGGTTCGCCAACTCCGAGGGTAAAGGTGGCGGCGAATTCTACACGCCGCAGTGCGTCGTCCGGGTGCTGGTCGAGATGATCGAGCCCTACAAGGGTCGCATCTACGACCCGTGCTGCGGCTCCGGCGGGATGTTCGTGCAGAGCGAGAAGTTCGTGCTGGCCCACGGGGGCCGCGTCGGTGATCTGTCGATCTACGGACAGGAATCCAACAACACGACCTGGCGGCTGTGCAAGATGAATCTCGCCATCCGCGGCATCGAGGGCAACATCGGGCCGCATCAGGCCGATACGTTCCACAACGACGTGCATAAGGATCTGAAGGCCGATTTCATTCTCGCCAATCCGCCGTTTAACGTCAGCGATTGGGGCGGTGACCGGCTGCGCGAGGATGCTCGCTGGAGATACGGCACGCCGCCGGTCGGCAACGCCAATTTCGCGTGGGTACAGCACATGGTCCACCATCTGGCGCCCAGCGGCATCGCCGGGTTCGTGCTGGCCAACGGGTCGATGTCCAGCAATCAGTCGGGCGAAGGCGAGATCCGGCGGAAGCTGATCGAAGCCGATCTGGTCGATTGCATGATCGCGTTGCCCGGCCAGTTGTTCTACACGACGCAGATTCCCGCCTGCCTCTGGTTTCTCGCTCGATCGAAGAAGAACGGGAAATTCCGGGACCGGCGAGGCCAGACGCTGTTCATCGATGCCCGCAAGATGGGCGCGCTGGTCGATCGAACCCATCGCGATCTCACGGACGATGACATTCAGCAGATCGCCAAGACGTATCACGCCTGGCGCGGCGAGAAGGGAGCGGGCAAATACGCCGATGTGCCCGGCTTCTGCAAGAGCGCCACGCTCGACGAGCTCGTCAGCCACGGCCACGTGCTGACGCCCGGCCGCTACGTGGGCGCTGCGGAACTGGAGGAAGACGACGAGCCCTTCGACGAGAAGATGCAGCGGCTCACGAACACACTCGCCCGTCAGTTCAAGGAGGGGGCCAAACTGGAGAAGGCGATCATGAAGAACCTGTCGAGCTTGGGATTTTCCCCGAAGGAGTCGGCATGAGCAAGCGGCTACCGGCAGCGGCCACAAAGACGAGTCTCAGCCTTCCCCAAGATTTCGTGACCTTGGTCGAGGATATCAAGGTCCGAATTCGGACTGCACAGGTCAAGGCTGTTTTGGGGGCGAATCGCGAATTGGTTCTGCTGTACTGGGGAATCGGCCGGGATATTCTCAAGCGGCAGGGCAGCGAAGGCTGGGGCACAAAGGTGATCGACCGGCTCGGCGAGGAACTCCGCCGGGCATTCCCCGGCATGAAGGGCCTGTCCCCCCGCAACTTAAAGTACATGCGATCTTTTGGCGAAGCCTACCCAGAAGAGGCATTTGTGCAGCAGGTTGCTGCACAAATTCCCTGGTTCCACAATTGCGTGATTCTCGACAGGATCAAGGATCGTCCGACGCGCGAATGGTACATCCGCAGCACCGTCGAACACGGCTGGTCTCGAAATGTACTGGCGATGCAGCTCGACACCCGCTTGCACGAGCGCAAGGGCAAGGCGATCACGAACTTCGAGCGGACGCTGCCCAAGCCGAAGTCCGATCTTGCCCGAGAGATGCTGAAAGATCCCTACCAGCTCGATTTCCTGCACCTGCGCGACGATGTCGAGGAACGCGTTCTGGAAGATCAGCTTGTCATGCACATCACCACGTTCCCAGAAGAATCCATGACCCAACTGAAGAACCTATCGAGCCTGGGATTTTCCCCGAAGGAGCCGGTATGAGCAATAACCTGCCCGCACCAGCATCTCCGAATTCGGGCGAATTTATCCTCTTTCAGTCCGAAGACGGCTCGACGCGGATCGAAGTCCGCTTCGCGGGCGAGACGGTCTGGCTGTCGATCAACCAGATGGCCGAACTGTTCCAGCGCGACAAGTCGGTCATCTCCCGGCATATCTCTAACCTGTTTGAAGAAGGGGAGTTGCAGCGGGAGTCAGTTGTTGCAGTTTTTGCAACAACTGCCGCTGACCGGAAGACGTACCAGGTCGAGTACTACAACCTGGACGTGATTATTTCCGTCGGATACCGCGTCAAGTCCCATCGCGGCACGCAGTTCCGCATCTGGGCCACCGAGCGTCTGCGGGAATACCTCATCAAGGGGTTCGCGATGGACGACGATCGGCTGAAGCGGGCAGGCGGGGGGAACTACTTCGAAGAACTGCTCGCCCGTATTCGCGACATTCGCTCGTCGGAGCGGGTCTTCTGGCGCAAGGTGCTCGACATCTACGCCACCAGCATTGATTACGACCCATCCTCCGAGGCATCCCAGCTCTTTTTCAAGACCGTGCAGAACAAGATGCACTGGGCTGTGCATGGGCAGACGGCGGCCGAAGTGATCCACCGCCGGGCTGACGCGGGACAGCCGCACATGGGGCTGACGTCGTGGGCTGGGAACCGGCCGCGAAAGACGGACGTGGCCATCGCGAAAAACTACCTGAACGCCGACGAACTCAACGCGCTGAACCGCATCGTGACGGCGTACTTGGAATTTGCCGAGGTGCAGGCTCTGAACCGGAGGCCGATGTACATGGCCGACTGGATCGAGAAGCTCGACGATTTCCTCCGCCTAAGCGATCGAGACATATTGACGCACGCCGGGAAGATCTCGCACGAAGACGCCGTTGGCAAAGCAGAAGCCGAATTCGACCAGTACCGCCGCGTCCAGGCGGCGCTGCCGCAACCCGTCGATCAGCATTTCGAGCAGACTCTCGATGAATTGAAGAAGATTGAAGCGCAGGTCAAGGAGCCGAAAAAGCCGACACAGAAGAAGCCACGATCACCACGTTCCGGAGACAGAACATGAGCACTTCGGCGTGGGAGACAATTCGGCTTGGCGAACTCGTGGAAATCAAGCACGGTTTTGCCTTCAAAGGAGAGTTCTTTAGAGACTCCCCTCCAGGTGACGTTCTCCTAACTCCTGGCAACTTCGCCATTGGGGGCGGATTCAAGTCAGACAAACTGAAGTACTACAACGGCCCGGTGCCCGAGGAATACGTGTTACTCGAAGGTGACCTGCTGGTCACGATGACGGACCTGAGCAAGAGCGCCGACACGCTGGGCTATCCGGCGCTCGTTCCCAAACCGCTCTACGCCCGTTTTCTCCACAACCAGCGTTTAGGTCTCGTCACAGTGCGCGATCAATCACGACTCGATAAGAAGTTTCTTTTCTGCCTCATGCGAACCGATGATTACCGAAATGAGATCATGGCGAGCGCGACTGGCACTACGGTCAAACACACTTCTCCAGTACGAATCCTGAACCATCAGTGCCGTATTCCTTCCATCGACAAACAGCACCGAATCGCTGATATCCTTTGCTCCTTCGACGACAAGATCGAGCTAAATCGACGCATCGCCGAAACGTTGGAGGTAATGGCGCGAGCGTTCTTTCAATCTTGGTTCGTGGATTTTGATCCGGTACGAGCCAAAGCAGATGTCCGCGCCCAACATCCCAAGTGGACCAACGCCCAGGTGTCACGGGCCGCCCTTCCGACTCTCGAGCTAGAGATGGCAGAGCAGTTTCCGGATGCATTCCAGAATTCGACTTTGGGGAAGATTCCGATGGGTTGGCAAGTGGCAATCGTGCCCGCACCAAGAAGGCTCGCGAGGAACTGGCCAAGCGGTTCAAGAATCCGGCTGATCCGATGAAGTTGGTCATCGTCCGGGACATGTGGCTGACGGGCTTCGACGCTCCTTGTATGCACACGATGTACGTCGATAAGCCGATGCGCGGCCACGGTTTGATGCAGGCCATCGCTCGGGTGAATCGCGTATTCCGCGACAAGCCGGGTGGATTGATCGTGGACTATCTTGGATTGGCGGCCGAACTCAAGAACGCCTTGAAGGATTACACCGAACAGGATCGCGACCACGTCGGCATTCCGACCGAGCAGGCCCTGGAAGTCCTGTTGGAGAAATACGAGATCGTAGCCGGGATGTTCCACGCGTTCGATTACTCCGCGTTCTTCGCGGGCACCCCATCCCAGCGGCTGGCAGTGATTCCCTCAGCGATGGATTTCATCCTGCAACTGGAAGACGGCAAGGCACGGTTCCTGCAGGCCGTCACCGAACTGTCCAAGGCATATGCGCTGGTTTCGACCGAAGACAGGGCGGTCGAGATCCGGGAGGAGGTGGCATTCTTCCAGTGCATCCGTGCGCAGATCGCCAAGATGACCGGTACCAGTGAGGGGAGTGGTGCCGAGGATCTGGACCACGCCGTGCGACAGATCATTTCGCGCGCCGTGGCATCGGATCAGGTGGTCGACATCTTCACCGCTGCCGGGATGAGCCAGCCGAATATCGCCATCCTGTCGGACGAATTTCTCGCCGAAGTTCGGAATCTTCCTCAGAAGAATCTGGCGCTGGAGATGCTCCGCAAACTCCTGAACGACGAGATCCGGGCGCGATCGAAGAAGAACCTCGTACAATCCCGCTCGTTTGCCGAAATGCTGGAGAAGAGTGTCCGGGCCTATCAGAACCGCTCCATCGACGCCGCCCACGTCATCGCGGAACTGGTCGAGTTGGCCAAGCGGATGCGCGAAGCCCAACGACGCGGCGAAGATCTGGGGCTGACGGAAGACGAAGTCGCCTTCTACGACGCCCTCGAGGTCACGCGGGCGAAGCTGAAGACCATCGCTCCGATGATGGCGCGGTCGCGCAGGCCGCCGATGGTGGCCACGTCGATCGAGTCCAGCAGCGTTCGGGCCTGATCGGGCGCGAGCACCGGCGTCTTGCCCCGCTTGACCACGTGCTTCGGCCC
>REEF01000608.1 GCA_007695205.1 Planctomycetaceae bacterium | reverse complement strand
CATCATCCACCTCGTCGATCAGGTGAATGATCATCGGGGCGGCTCCAGTCGACCCTGAGCCGACATTCAACCTCGCACAGCGGAGACCGTTATCTGAATTATTCCGGTCACCGCCTTTGCGATAACGCCACGCCGTTACAACAGTGACCGCCTTTCAAGCCACGCCGAACCCACAGATTCTCTTCCCGCGACCCTTCGCGTGCCACGTCTCATCGCCAAAGCGTACACCCGAACGGTTTGCCGGTTATCTCGACAGCTCAGTCTACTAAATGACCAATGCGAAACGGTCACCTAGTCTTGTGACTATCAACTAGGAGACGGCATGGAGTCCTCTGTCTCAATCACCGGACCAACCGGACTCGTGCCCGTATGTGTTTGAATTCCCAACGATCCTCGCCATAGAAAAAACTCATCACCCTAGCGCGTTCAGGATCTACTGCCGACGGCGAACCCGACCAGAAACCATCCGCCGGTGTATCTGGGAACGCCTCAACAACGATGGTTGGCCATGTGTAAGCCCCTCTGCAACGCGACCCGGTTTCGTTAAACAGCGCCGGCGACCCACTGGAGCAGTACACCAGCGTTCGCAACTCGTCATCGGTCGGAAGACGAAAACCGCCCGGCGCAGTCTCTTGCACCGCGTCATCCCAAGCGATCAAAGAGCCAAATCCATCACATCTACCTGTACTAGGATTCCAGGTTTGACCAACCGCGCACCGCTGCCATTCCAGACCGGTTACGACATCCCGCACGATTCCGCCATCGGCACCGATCACATCGTAGCGCCCCTCAATCCTACCCGGGTCTTCGAAGGTATCCTCTTCGTGCCACACGTCTATATATTCAAAATCAATATACGCGTCAAATGAGTCGGCCACCAAGAAACCGATCTCATTCTTACCTTCAGTCAGCTCGATGGACAGGACGTCTCCTTGAGCGGCAGCCACCGGATTGAGATCCCGAAATGCAACGAGATTGAGCGCGCCTACGTCGTCAGCATTCCATCGTCCAATACCCAAGACACGCAGGGTCCGATCTCTGGAGACATATCCGTCTGTGAGAAGAAGCGGGTTTCCGTCATCATCTTCAATAAGGTTATTTTCTCCATCAATCAACGCTAATCCATAGGGCGGGAAAAGATCACTCCCCACAATCCGCAAGTCGAATTCGGTCCAGCGACCCGCGACCTCGTCCTCATTAAACAGCCGAAAACGCCCCAGGAAGAGAAGGTCCTGATATTCGTAATCTCCTGACTGATAGGGATAGAATGTTGAGGTTTCAGCATTGAAACGGATCCGTCGGCCAGAGTCACCAGGGTAATTGGGGTCTGCAACGTAAAGATCGTAGTAAGCGACGGAGTCATCGACACCGAACACAGTTACGATTTTATACGCGATCAACACAACAGAGCCGTGTTCCCCGAAGACCGCGATCAACTGAGGGGCGTTTTCATAAATCAGAAACGCTGTCATCGCTGTAAGAGTGGCGGGCTCAGACCTTTTTTCGATTGCTTTTCGAAGCAACCTATGCTGATCGATGTTTAGGCTTGTGAGGACGTCATATTGAACGCTTGAGGCCAACCGAATACCGAGTGCGTTATCCCACTCGAAGTCAGGTGTGGTGTCTGGTTCATTGCCGTAGTTATCATAACGACCGAAGAGCCTAGTGGAAGCGCTGTCTTGTCTTTCTATGTAATGATAGAATGCTGTCAGCACCTGCCCCGTGCCATATCCCACCGGCGTAACATGAGACCCGTAATTTCGGAATTGCCAGTCGTCGAACCCCGGGCTGAATCCTGAGTCGAGTACTGGAAAGAGGTATTCGACAAGCCGCTTGTCTAATGAATGTCCTTCGACGAGCGGGGAATAGTAAGAAAATCCTAACGCACCAAATACGGAGAAACGGCGGGTGGCCATCGTTACAGATCCGGGTTCGACCTCGACGAAAGGGACCCCTTCGATAGTTCCATTTTTTTCGTGATAAGAAAAGGGAACCGCAACCATATCTGGAGATGCCTGAACAGGAATCCGGACCGTCATGATATCGTTGGCGTAATCGCTGCCAGCCTCTATTACGATCAGCGGCGCAATCGGATTCACGACACTTCCGAAGGTATGGTCGAAGATCTCGGCGGAAGCGATGGTGACCTGTCGAGAATCGTCGAACGCTCCCTCGGGGATATCGACTTCGAGCCCGTCGAGAGGATGCCCTGGGCGTGAGACGACCAGCGTACCCCCCTGCGGACCAACATCTTGGCTCGCCAGAGTTTCTGACTGTCCGATGATGAACTCCCCGGTTAGCCCGCGCTCGGGTGGGACGGGGGTTGGATCCACGGTCGGTTCTCGATCCGAGGAACCGCCACCACAGCCGCCAAGGGCAAAGAGCACGGCAAGAAGGAACACAAGACTCCAAACAACGTTCCGGGAACGCTGGAAAACAGCCATAAATGCGAGCATCGTCGCCACCGCGGATTCGGATGTGCCTTGTATGAAGGCTAGTCAGTGATCCGCGCGGTTACCATGGATCGGGTGTGGTATTTCCCCGGGTCTACGATCGTTTTGGTCGCCCTCATTCGGCTATAACTAACGGTCTAGTCGGCCGTTGTTGGACGAATGAACCTGGCTTTTTCGTGTTCGGTTATCCGGACTCAAGCGGCCACTGGGACTGAAGCCACGTCCGACCGCTCTGGGCCGGAAGCACTCGCCCCATCCGCACTGCGTGGCGAGCACCGCGCACCCAGAGACCAGAAAGCTCCTCATGATTCACCACTGGTGGCCGGCACTTGCGTTTCAGATGGCTCTCCGTCCGTTGTAACGCATCATTCCGGCACCGAGATATCGAGACAAAGGACATCCTCCCGTTTGCCCGGGAGACCGTCCTTTACGGAACCGCCTTACCTCAATCGTCAGGGGAGTTTTATCGTCCGTGAAATAGCCATGCACTCGATCCGCGAGAGGCCCAACGTGACCGGTGCGATTCCGGCCGATCACGACGTCTTCCGAGTGGATGTCAGAAGCCAAATACGCGAGCTGGGCCCGTTCGATTTCCAGTCTGTCCTCCCAGGCGGCGAGCTCTTCATCAAGGCCCGAAAGGACCTGCTTGGCGGACCGAAGGACCGCGCGTTGCTCCGAAGACAACCAAAGCGAGAGAGCCGGAGCCAATCCGCTTCAAGGCCTGTTTCAGCATGCTTTTCACATCACTTACGCTCCGGATCAATGGGTTGGCTTAGTCCGACGCTGGTGGGTCTGTACAAGGTGCCCGCCCGCGTGACGGGTACCGCTCAAGCCACAGCCGTCACGGCCGATAACGCGGGCAAAGGGAGGCCACAGATGAACGACACCGATGACGAGCGCCTGCTCAAGCGCCAGCGACACTTCCTACTTGGACTCGAGCGCGAAATCCGCCAGGTCAATAACCGCATCCTCCATGAGCGCCTGCCCGGACTGGACCGCGCCGCGATCCTCGGGCTGGCCGAGCGAGTGGCCGAGCTGCGGTCGGAATACCTCGGCCTGGTGATGGAACTGTGCTGCCGCCCGATGGGTGAGATCGACGCGGAGGCGATCCGGCGCGTGGGTACCGCCCGCAAGCTGTATGACGAGGGCCGCGCCGCCTTCCACGCCCTGGAGCGCGCAATCGAACGCGGCTACATCGACCTGCCAGACGACCCGTCGGCGCATCACTGAGGAGACTCACATGCTGCTCATCGTCGGATGGGTGATCGTGCTCGCCGTGGTCTTCGGCGGCTTTGTGGTCTCCGGCGGCCACCTCGCCGCCTTGATGCACCCGGTCAAGCTGCTTATGATCGTCGGCGCCGCCTTCGGCGCTTTCGTGGCCTCGAGTTCGCCGGCCGCTCTAAAGGCGGCCGCAAAGGCCGTGCCGCTGGCGATCAAGGGCTCGAAGTACCCCCGTCAGGTCTACCTCGACCTGCTGTGCCTGCTCTACGACCTGCTCAACAAGATCCGCAAGGACGGCCTGATCTCGATCGAGGAACACGTCGAACAGCCGGCGGAGAGCAGCATCTTCCAAGCCTATCCGGGCCTTCTGACCAATCATCTTCTAGTGGAATTCATCTGCGACTATCTCCGCATGATGGTGTCGGGTTCGATGGCTCCACACGAGCTAGAATCCCTTATGGATCAGGAGCTGGAGACCCACCACCAGGAGAGCCATGTCCCCATCGATCTACTGACAAAAATGGGGGACTCCATGCCGGCCTTCGGCATCGTCGCTGCGGTCATGGGCGTGGTGCTCACGATGAGTTCGCTGCACCTGCCGCCCCAAGAGCTGGGGCCGATGATCGGCGCGGCGCTAGTGGGCGCCTTCGTCGGAATTCTGTTCGGATATGCCATCATCGGCCCGATTCCGGTGGCGATCCAGCAGCGACAGCTCGAAGAGACCAAGGCACTGGAAGCGGTTAAGGCCACCCTGCTGGCCAGCGCAGCGGGTTCCATGCCCGCGGTCGCGGTCGAGCACGGCCGCAAGGTCATCTTCCACGCCGCACGTCCGAGCTTCGGCGAGTTGGAGGAAGCGGTCCGGGCGCAGCGGGGCTGATACACCATGGACGAGGCACCGAAGATCATCGTCAAGAAGGTCCGCAAGCGCCGTGGCCACGTTCACCACGGCGGTGCGTGGAAGATCGCCTACGCCGACTTCGTCACCGCGATGATGGCCTTCTTCCTGCTGATGTGGCTGCTGGCCTCCACGACCGAGGACCAGCGCCGCGGCATCTCGGATTATTTCGACAATCCGCTGCGCGTCTCCCTCCAGGGCGGTGACGGGGCCGGCGAGCAAAGCCATCCGATCCCCGGTGGAGGCGAGGACTTCCGCCTCACCGACGGCGAGGTCCGGCGCACCGTCGGGCCGCTCGCGATGATCGACCAACGGCAGGCCGCACGCGAGGAGGAACGCCGCGAGCTCGAGGTCCTCAAGGCGCGGATCCAGGCGTCAATTCAGGCCAGTGAGTCACTGCGTCAATTTGGCGACCAGCTGCTGCTTGACATCACCAGCGAGGGTTTGCGTATCCAGGTCATCGACCGCGAGGGTCGGCCGATGTTCGCCAGCGGCAGCAGCGAACTGCAGCCCTACGCCCGGGAGTTGCTGGCCGAACTGACGCCGTTGCTCAACAAGCCGCCGAATCGGATCAGCATCACCGGCCACACCGACGCCCAACCCTTCGCTGGCGGCTATGGCGGTTACAGCAACTGGGAGCTGTCCAACGATCGCGCCAATGCCGCTCGACGCGCGCTGGTCGGTTCGGGAATGTCGCCGGAGAAGACCATGCGCATAGTCGGCCTGGCTTCAACCGTGATGCTCGACGAGGCGGATCCGTTCAACGCAGTCAACCGCCGGATCTCGATCGTCCTGATGAACCGCGAGACCGAGTCGCAAGTAAGTGCGGCCGCCGGCGCCCCGGACGAGGGGAGAGCCATTGCGCCGGAGGCGGGTCCCGACGCGGATACGCCTCCATCACGGGGTAGTGAACTCAGGTAGAGCCATTCAGGCCCGACCCTGCTCATGCAGGACCCGCGATGGGATCAGGTCTCACCCTGTATCTACAGCCCACCCCTTGACCGCGGAATCGTCTGTGCAGTTGTGACCGCATTCAAGCATGAAAAGCTTTCCATAACAGTTCGGCCCTTAGCCTCGCGATGACCTCGGGTCCTGAGACGGGTGCTGCGGCGCCACTTTCGATCT
>REEF01000837.1 GCA_007695205.1 Planctomycetaceae bacterium | reverse complement strand
GAATCGCGGTTCGTAGAGCCACCGCTTCATGGAACGGCACAAGTACATGGTTCGGTGGGCAAGTTCTGTTGAGCCGCGATGTGATAGTCGTTGACCAGCACCACGCTGCTGATCTTGCCGTTGCGATCGGATACCTGCACGCCAATGCGGTTGACTTCCGCCAGCCGGTGCGGCGGGATGGAAATCTCCTTCGTTCCGAAGTACATTCCTCGCTTGCGCGAGGGCGCCAGGCACACGACCTGCGGTGGGCCACCGTTGACCGTGACATGCAAATCACCTTGAAATCCGTCTTGGCGTCCCAGGGCGATCCGAAGCACTCCTGCCGCCAGATCCTCCACCGGGCATTGGATGACGAACTCGGTTTCCGCCCCCGTCGGTTGCAGCACCCGGTCGGCGAAGTATGTCCGGCGATCGATCAGCCCCCGGGCCGGAGGCGGGCGGTCCAGAGTGATCTTCACGATCGAGGTCTCGTCGAATGCCACCGGAATGCCGCGCAACCGGTCGAGTTCGTTCTGCTCGAATCGCAGCTTGCCCCGCTCGATGTACAACCGGCGTTGCTCGATCTGCTCCGGCGCCGTTGGGCCGAAGGCGCCTTCCAGGTCTACCACGATTCGCTGCTGCGATAGGTTGTTGATTGCCAGGTACACGGTGCGACCATCGCGCAGTGCAACGACCGTGACGCCCGGGCCATCGGTGTCGGCCGGAATCCGGACCCCGTCGAAGTCCGACCAAAACTCCAGGAAAAAACGCAACGTGGTCAGTTCCAGATTCCACTGGTCGTCGTACAGGAACAACTGGAACGAATCGCGAGGCGGTGTGGGCGTGTGGCGACTCCAAAATGCGATGGGAATCACAAACGGTACGGAAAGCTTCACGCTGTCGGGCATCTGCATGTACCGCATCATGTGCGAGCTGGCGGAACGCATGAACAGCCACCGCCCCACGTCGGTCGGAGGGCTGCGTTGGCCGCCGTACTCGGTGACCAGGATCGGCTTGACGTCCCCGTGCAAATGCATTTTGGTGCGCAACAGATCGAATACGCCCTCCAAACGGCCGAACAGGTAGGTGGACGTATGGGCTCTCGGCCCCCTCAGCCGGAACGTATTCGGCTCGTAAAAGTGGAACGAGTAGAAATCCAGATGACGGTGGGTCCGGTCCATGAACGTCAGCAGCTCCTCGCCACGCCGGAAACCATCCGAGTCGACGGCCGGCATGCACGCGGAGGGCCCCCCTACCAGCCAACCCGGATTCTTCGCCTTCACAGCAGCGGCCACCAGGTTGTGAAAGTCAGCCAGCAGACGCCAGGCGTCGTAGCGGTCGGGCGCGGCGAAGTAAGCCCAATTGCGCGAAATATCGGGTTCGTTCTTCACTTCCACGTACGGGCGGCCGGAAAATTCCTGCAAGGCCGATTCGCGGCCCTGTACCACTTGTGCCGCCAATTCCGCAGCCTCCTCGAACCTGTCGATGGCCGGCGTTCCCGTGCCCGGCGGCAAGGTCGGATCCCGGTGTCCCAACCGCTCGGGCCACGCTCCGAAACAAAGTACCTGGTCAAACGGTTCCGGGTACAGGGCTCGCAGAGTGCGCAACATCTTCTCGTTCGGGCCGACGCGGCGGCTCCATTCATCCGGATCGTTTCCCGCATCGCGTGCCGGGAGAAAACCCTGGGCTGTGAAGTATCGCGCCGCTCGCATGTAGTCCGAGGGGCCGTCGGCCAGGTTGTAAACTCGCATGTAGCGCGAGCGGTCGAACTCATGATGACCACCGATGGCCAGGTCTCGCGTCGCATCCACCGTCACCCGCACCTTCAACACCGGGTCGCCACTACCGGGCAACTCCCACGGCTCCTCGTCGAACTCGAGCGTCACGCCCCGATGATGGTGCAGGTGGACGGACTGCACCCGAGCCGTCCCCCGAAGCACCAGCTCGAACGGAGGATCGAACTGCGTGATCCCGCTGGGCACCAGGACGGCGAAATGCCCCGACCGACCGCCCCACCAGGCCGCCAGTTCCCGGTCTACCCCCGCGTGGCGCCAAAATACCTCCAAATCGCCACCCTCCGAGCGCAGCACAAAGCCCCGGAACATTTGCAGCACCGGCAGCAGATCGTCCGGCAGAGTCAACACGCCTTCGCCGTCCACGTCGATGTCGCGAAACACCTCGATGCTCGACAGCAGTTTGGCACCGGTGTTCACGTCTCGTGTGAACGTGCTGGGGTAGCGATCCGCCGCAGAAGTAAGCTGCTCCAGCACCCGCTGCTCGGCGCGGGCCGCTGGGGGCAAGGTCCGCGCCGCGGGGGCCTTCATGCGAGTACCATCCGTCGCCGAATTCGGCTCGGCCCCTGACTCCGCAGCCTGTTGCGACAGCAGAGGACCCGCCGTCCACGACACCACCACCAGCAGGACACCCATCAATACGAAAGAAGAATTCCTCACCTTTTTTCCCCCATTCCCCATTGGACGCTTGCTGTGAGGCAGGATATAAAGACGGTACCGTCTGCGCCAAGTATGCGTCCGGTCCGACCCTCAAGCAATCGGGAGGAATCGCCATGCGTCGTTGCCATGTTGCTATCGTGGCTGCCCTGGTAGCGTTGCCGTTCAGCGGGGCACCTGTCCCGGCCGACGAGCCGTCACCGATGACCGCCGGGTTTGCCGAGGCGGACATTACGCCGGAAATCGGCATGGAACAGCCGGGCGGGTATGGAAAATCATACCATCGCACGCTGCACGACCCTTGCAAAGTCCGGGCCGCCGTGTTCGATGACGGCCGGCAACGCGTGGCGCTGGTCGGCATCGATGCGCTGGTCATCCGCCGTGCGCAGGTCGAGGCTGCGCGGAAGGCCATCCACGAGCAATGCGGCATCGCGCCCGAAGCCGTGCTGATCGCCGCCTCGCACTCGCATTCGTCAGGCCCCACGGGCATGATCCTGCCGGGCGAGTACGATCACGGCTGTGAGCTGGTCCGGGAGCTGGCCTACGAGAAATCGTCCTGCGCCGACGCAGGCTATCTGGAGCACGTCGTCCGGCAGATCGTGGCCGCCGTGGTCGAAGCCGACCGGCGCCGCGTGTCCGCTCAAGGCAGTATCGGCTCCGGCAGTGCCGAGGGGATCGCGTTCAATCGCCGTTTCCGGATGCAGAACGGTTGGACGTACACGCATCCGGGCCGCGGGAACCCCGACATCATCCAGGTGGCCGGCCCCACGGACCCCGAGGTCGGCGTGATCGGCGCGTGGGATGGCGACGGCAATTTGCTGGGCTGCATCGTCAACTTTGCGTGCCACGCGACGACCAGCCCCGGAGGCATCTCGGCCAACTGGATCTATTACCTGGAAAAGACCATCCGTGGCGCGATGGGCGACGACGTGGTCGTGGTCTATCTACCCGGCTGCGCCGGCGACGTCACCCAGGTGGATAACCTCAGCCCCTATGCCCCGGGAACGGGCAAACACTATGCTCGGCTGGTGGGCGGAACCGTTGGTGCCGAGGCGTTGAAGGTGCTGTTTCGAACCCAACCGGGACCGCTCGCCCCGCTGAACTTCAAGACCACCACGCTGACCTTCGACCGCCGAGTGCCTCGGCCCGAACGCGTCGAGGAGTCGTTGGAGCTGGTCGAGCAGCAGCCGCAGGAGGTGGGCGCCACCCAGTGGACGTTCGCCAAGGAGATCGTGCTGCTGGACGCCCTGTTGCAAAAGGAGCCGACGAAGGATGTCGAGGTTCAGGTGGTTCAAATCGGCCCGGCGGTCTTCGTCACGAATCCGGCCGAGTTCTTCTGCCAATCGGGTCTGGACATCAAGGCTGGCAGCCTGTTCCCGTTCACCTTTCCCGTCATGCTGGCCAATGGCTGCGTGGGCTACGTCCCCACGGAAGAAGCGTTGGGTCCGGGCGGGGGCGGGTACGAAACGCGGTTGACCGCCTACAGCAACCTGGAGCCGTCGGCCGCCACGCGCATCGTCGAAGCGGGTATCGCGCTGAGCAAACAGCTTGAGCCAGGTACCGTACCGGAACCGCCGCCAGCCTCGCCCTTCCAAGCTCCCTGGTCGTACGGCAACGTGCCGCCCGAGGTGGATTAGCGGTGTTTGTCGGCGCGACCATCGTCAACCGATTGTTATCGTCCACCATCCGACCCCTCTATCCCATGTCAAAATCCAGGGAGGACCAGCATGAACCGACGCCGATTTCTTCAAGCCGGAGTGGCCATGACGTTGGCTTCCAGGCAGCTTGTTGCCGCGCCGTCCGCGGTGCCGGCCATGGCGATTTCCTCGCGTTTCAAGCAGCGGCAGGCGCCCGAAACCGGACGACTGGCCGTGCAACTGACCTGGGGCGATTCCCAGTGCTACCCACTGTACTACTACGTGCCCAGCATCACGGCCGACAACCGGTACCTGGTGTATCACAAGTCGGCGAGCGGCCAGTTGCAACTGCATCGGTTGGACCTGACCACGGCCGAATCGGTGCAACTGACCCACGCCACTTGCGAGGACACCCAGTGGCGGCCCTGGTGCGTCGATTCGGGCCGCGGGGTGCTGGACCATCGCAGCTCGCTGAACGTCCCTCGCAATCTGGCCGTGTACTTCGATGGACGCCAAGTGCGGGCGGTGAACGTGGCCACGCTGCGCGACGAGCCGCTGTTCGAGATCCCCGCCGACCGCGACGCCTATGGGCGGACCGCCTGTACGCCCGACGGCCAGTGGTTGGTGTACATCCACGTTCCCCAAGGGTCGATATGGGGCGAACCGTGTGAAGGAGCGTTGGTGGGCGCTTACCACTTCGATACGCAACGCCACCAGACACTGTGCCGCATCGATAGCGCCGTGTTCCACGTCACCGACTACGACAACCGGCACTTCGTCGTCACGCATCCGGCCGACGCGCCCGGGATGATGCTGACTGACTTCACCAGCGGAAACGCCCGGATGCTCCGTCAAGGCGTCATTCACTGCCCCACCACCGCACGCGGCATCGCCTACGAAGTGCCCGACGAGCGCCGGTTGGGATTGTTCGATCCGCTGGCAAACGGCTGGTTCGAGTTCCTGATGCCCGAGCATTTTCAGTACATCCACACCGGTTGCGATCCGGCAGGCCGGCTGTTCTTCTACGAGAACTCGACCAATTGGGACGAGTTCGACGAGCACGACATGCATGCGCTGGTACGACTGGACCGCAAGCGGGGCAATCACACGTGGAAGCGGCTGACCGGCACCTGGCCCACCTACATCGGCGGCCAGAAAGCCCATTTCCATCCGCGGCTGACCCCCGACCGCCGCTGGATTCTCTTCACCGGCGGCGACGCGGAAAGCGAAACCTGCCATCTGTTCCTGCTCGATGTCTCCGACCTGGCCGACAGCCAAGGCATCGGGCCGCATCTGCTGAGCCCCACCGGCGAAAACGACCTGGTTTGAACCTGTGCTCCTGTGCCCAACGAGCGTCTGCAGATGTGCGGTTGAAGAACGAGTTCGCATGGAAGACACCAGGTTCGTGATCGATGAATCAAATAATCTCGCCGGCAAGTGGCTTGGACACAGCGCAGACAGGTAGAGATCTCGCGAGAGGGAGACAAGGCGATCATCGACTTTCTGGAGCCAACAATCGCCACGACTCACTTGCTCCGTAGCGTGGCGATCTGGGAATGGGAAGCAGATTTCACCCTGCGGTCTGTTTCAGGGATTGCTTGTTCCCTGCTGTCGAAGCACCGGACCTAGACTCCGAC
>REEF01000641.1 GCA_007695205.1 Planctomycetaceae bacterium | reverse complement strand
TCGATCGACGGCTGCAGTTCGGTGTCGACCATGACCCCCGGTGCGCAGGTATCTCTCGAACAGGGCCAGCAGACGTTTGTCGCCGACCTTTCGGGACACCCACAGCGCGTGGCTGCTGGGTTCCTTGGTATTGGGGTGCGACGGGCTGCTTTCGGGTGCGGGCAGTGTGATTGCCGAACTCCAGGTGGCCCTGTGGAACGCGATCCGGTCGGACGACCTGCGGCGCGCCCGGGAGATCAACGATCGCATCTATCCAACGGTCCGGGCCTTTTACGCCGACCCGCTGTTCGACATGCACAATCGGATGAAGGAATCGCTCCTACGGTTGGTTGACTTGATCCTGCAGCCAGGTCAGGTATCCTGGGCTACCAGCGATGATCGGTACCGCGATGATTTCGGGTTCGTCGTACGTGTGCAGTTCGCGGATGGTTGACTCGACGCGCTGATAGTTCCCTTCCGTGGTCTTGATGGTACAAAGCCACTCGGAAGCCGTCTCGACGTTGTCCTGCCAGCGGTACATGCTGGAGATGGGACCGCTGATCTGGACGCACGCGGCCAGGCGTCGTTCGACCAAGGCGCGGGCGATGCGTTCGGCGTCGGATTGATTGGCGGTGGTCGTCGCAACTTGAAGCGTTTGCATCCGTACTTCCTCGAAAAACGATGGACTTTCGGCGATCTGGGATCGACCGAGGGGGGACAGGAGTTGACGATGTTGGATTGTAATCAAAAGCATGACGGCTTGAGAATCACCTGGACGCTGTTGTTTTGCCTGATCTTCGTGCTCGAAGCTCGAACCGGCTGGGCGGCTGGTGATGCAGCATCCGGGCAGCGGATGCGGATCGCCGTCACCAGCAGCATCGACGGCACCTCGCAGCCAAGTTACCTGATCTTGCCGCAGAACCTGGATCCCAATGGCCATCCGGTACCGTTGCTGGTCTCGTTGCATTCGTGGAGCGCCGATGTCGAGCAGCGTAATCTGGCGCTGGAACGCTTGACGATTCAGCGAGGCTGGATCTATCTCTTCCCGCACTTTCGCGGGCCGAACCAGCACCCCGACGCCTGCGGTTCGGTCAAAGCCCAGCAGGACATTCTGGACGCCGTGGATTGGGTTCGGCAGCGTTACTTGGTGGATTCGCGGCGCATCTACCTGACCGGCGTATCGGGCGGGGGGCACATGACGATGCTGATGGTCGGCCGTCATCCCCAGCGGTGGGCAGCGGCCAGCGCGTGGGTCGGAATCAGCGATCTGGCGGCCTGGCATGCGCTTCATGCAGACACTCGATACGGCGCCATGCTGCGAGCCAGTTGTGGAGGTCGGCCGGGGGAGTGCCCTGAAGTGGACCAGCAGTATCGTTTACGGTCGCCTCTGACCCATCTGCATGCTGCGGGCCAGGTCCCCTTGGACCTGGCGGCTGGCATCCATGACGGACATCGCGGTTCGGTCCCCATCCGCCACACCTTGGACGCGTTCAATGTCATCGCGGGGGCATTGGGCCAGCCGCCTGTGAGCGAAGAGGAGATCCGGCAATTGAGCCGGCCCGACGGACGACTGGACCAGCCGCAAGCGTCGGATCGAGCCGTGGACGCGGCGCTGGGACGCACGATTCATCTGCGGCGTTACGCAGGCCCATCGCGGGTCACCATTTTCGAAGGCGGTCACGAAGGCATCGCGGCGGCGGCCGTCGACTGGCTGGAGCAACACGCCAAGGAACCGTAAGGGCCTTCAACTGCGGCAGCCGAGCGCTTCGGAAGGCACCTCTTCATACGTACGCCGCAAGCACTGGCCGTTGCGATCGTTCTCCAGGGCCAGTTCGTACAATTCTTGGCCGGCCGGTGTGGGATAGCTTCCCGTGATGCATGCCTGGCACAACTGGTCGCGTTCCAGACCGATCGCCTGAGCGATCGATTCGACGGGCAGGTAGCGGAGCGAATCGGCACGCAGCGTTTTGGCCATCTCTGCCTGGACCTCTTCGGTCAGCGGACCATCCTTCAAAAAGGCGGGGGCGAACAATTCTTTAATCGTCGACATATCGATGCCGTAGAAGCAGGGTGCGATGATCGGTGGGCAGGCGACTCGCACATGGATCTCGCGAGCGCCACCGAACTCGCGGATGCGTTTCAGCAACACGCGCATGGTCGTCGAGCGCACGATCGAATCCTCGACCAGCAACACGCGTTTACCCGCCAGCACCTCGCGCAACGGCGTATACTTCGTTTCCGCCTTGCGCTGGCGACTCTCGCCCCCTTCGATAAACGTTCGTCCGGCGTACCGGTTGCGAATCAAGCCTTCCATGCACTGGACGCCCAGCTCGAATGCCATCGCGTCGGCCGCCGCCTTGCTGGTGTCTGGCACCGGAACGACGATGGTGTCCTCATCCAAAGGAACCGAATCTTTCTCCAATTCCAGTCGAGCCAGTTCTTTGCCCAACGCGGTTCGGGACAGATAGACACCTCGATCATCCAGCGTGCTCGCCACATTGGCGAAATAAACCCATTCGAAAAAGCAGTGCGCTTTTCGAGTGATGTTCGAGTAACGCTCGACCGCAAACTGACCTTGCTGGATGGTGATCGCATGTCCGGGCGGCAGCGACAGGATGCTCTCGGGCTGGAAGCCCAGGTTCAGCAGCGCCACGCTCTCGCTGGCTGCCGCGAACAGCGGCCCTTCCTTGGCGTAGCACAAAGGCTTGATGCCCAGCGGGTCCCGCGCGACCAGCATGTCCCCTTCTGCGTTCAGGAACACCAGGCTGTACGCCCCGTCGAAACGCTGGCTCAGGTTCCGCATCGCTTCGCCCAGCGACGGGCGCCGAGGCCCCGAGAACTCGCGACTGATCTCGTGCATCATGATCTCGGTGTCGGTCTCGCGAGCCAAATGATGATCGTTGTCGCTCAACAGGTAATCGCGAAGCTTCAGATAATTGGCCAGTTGCCCGTTGAACGCAAAACTGAACCATTTGTACTTCAGCAGATGATGACGTTCAAACGGCTGAGCGTAACTGCGATCCTCCTCGCCGCACGTCGCATAGCGCACATGCCCGATCGCAGCTCGACCCGCGTATTCCTTCATCAGCGATTCACAGCCGGAGCGGTGAGCCAAGCGAAAAACCTCGGTCACCGACCCGACATCCTTGTACGTATCGATCAACTGATCGCGATGGGGATTATAGGTTGTAAAACCGGCTGCCAGTTGACCGCGGTTTTGAATGTCCAAAAGCATGCGTGGGACCAGCCGCGAAACATGCTCGATGCCCTGCTCGGGGCACAGCGGACTGGGCGATTCGCCAGGCAAGTGGTAGATTGCAGCAATGCCGCATTCTTCACGAAGTTCACTCATAATGGGTGGGGTCGACCTTCTGTCCAGTGCTTCAGCGCCGTCTCCGGGACGTCCTCCAAAGAACGCCCATCATCGGGACGTCTGCGACATTGTAAATTCGAAATCGATCAGTCACAACCAAGGCAAGTCGTTCCAGCTCATTTGATACGACGAACTGGGCGATATGCCCTTCCAGCGTAGTTGACGGAGTTCCCCGCCCATGCTACGTTATCGATTAGAAGATCTACCATCCAGCTATGTCATCGTTTCGGAGTCAGAACGAGTTTGTCGGAACATCTACCTACCTCGCCCCCGCAGACATTTGAAGACCTCGGCCTCTCAGAACGCACGTTGGCTGCGTTGCGAAAAGCGGACTATTTGACGCCGACTCCCATCCAGGCCGGCTTGATCCCCGTGGCGCTTGCGGGAGTCGACGCCTTGGGCCAAGCGCGCACGGGCACGGGTAAAACGGCTGCTTTCGCTATCCCTATTCTTGAGGGGCTGGAGTCTCCGAAAAAAATCGCCGGACCGCAGGCGTTGATCTTGACACCTACCCGGGAACTGGCAGTTCAGGTGCGCGACGAGGTGGTCAAATTATCGTATGGCCGCAAGATCCATTGTGTTGCCATCTACGGCGGAAAACCGATCCGGGGCCAGATCGAAAAGCTGCGTCTGGGCGCTCAGATCATCGTGGGCACGCCGGGCCGAGTTCTGGACCATATGAGTCGCGGGACGCTGCAATGGTCGGACCTGAAATGGGTCGTGTTGGACGAGGCGGATCGGATGCTGGATATCGGTTTTCGCCCGGACATCGAAAAAATCCTACGCCGTTGTCCCAAGGAGCGTCAGACTTTCTTGTTGAGCGCCACGGTACCGCCGCCGATCGCCAGATTGGCTCAACGGTACATGAAAGATCCCCAAAGCTTGGATTTTTCCCCCAAAGGCCTGTCGGTCGAAACGATCGACCAATTCTACTTTACGGTCGACCGGGAAAAGAAATACGAGCTGTTGGTGCGTCTGCTGATGCGAGAAAAACCGCGGCAGGCCATCATCTTTTGTCGCACCAAGCGAGGAACCGATTATCTACATCGCCGGTTGTCGAAACTGACCAAACATGCCGAATGCATCCATGGCGACATGCAACAGACGGCCCGTGATCGGGTGATGCGAAAGCTGCGCGACGGCAATTTGAGGTTGTTGGTCGCAACCGATGTTGTGGGACGCGGGATCGATGTCACGAACATCTCGCATATCTTCAACTATGACATCCCTCAGTTCTGTGACGATTACATCCATCGTGTTGGCCGAACCGGCCGCATGGGCCGCGAGGGGGTTGCCTTCACGTTTGTGACGCCCGAAGAGGGCCCCGAATTGACGCGGATCGAGCAGCGGATCAACCTGCAATTGGTGCGCGGCGAGATCAGTGGCATGGACCTGGTAGCGACGCCTATCGAGGTAGCCCCGTCGGCTGGGGACGATGATTCCGATCAACCGGAGAAACCGGAACCGCCCCCGTTCGGACGCCGCCAACGTCGACACCGTCGTGCGCTCTAACCTTCCTGACCGATGGCGATAAAGGGCGAACCGTGACCCAAAGGGCCGTGATCTTCGATCTGGACGGGACTCTGCTAGACACGTTGACCGACATTGGCGATGCGGCCAACCGGGCGCTCGATGCGCTGGGGTATCCGCAGCACGATCTGGATGATTATCGCCAGTTCGTCGGGTCGGGAGTCCGGGTGCTGTTCGGACGTGCTTTGCCGGAGGGCGCAGCGGACGAAGCCACGGTGACTCGCTGTGCCGAGCGGTTTCAGGTCGAATACGCCCGCCATTGGAACGTGGCGACGCGATCCTACGATGGCGTTGCCGAAATGCTGGACCAGGTGCAACGACGCGGTCTGAAGATGGCCGTGCTGTCGAACAAGCCAGACGGATTTACGAAACGGTGTGTCGAGTACTACTTGGCTGCTTGGCCGCTGGACCCGGTGCTGGGCCAGCGCGAAGGCATTCCGCGCAAGCCGGATCCGGCGGGCGTCCTGGAGATCCTGGGCCATTGGCAGATCTCCCCGCAACAATGCCTGTACCTGGGCGACTCTGACATCGATATGCAGACCGCCAGCGCCGCCGGCGTTCTGCCGATCGGCGCCACCTGGGGATTTCGAACGGAGGATGAATTGATCCGTAGCGGAGCTGGACACCTGATCCACCAGCCCACGGAATTGATCGCCTTGCTGGACCGTTTGACCGAGATAAGCTGAAACCGCTGGAGGACCAACCTCCCCCCACCCCACTTCGGCAGAATCGTGGCAGGCGACGCCGCCATACCCCTGAGTCGCAAAATAAGTAGGACGGATTGGCAATCCGCCCCACGGAATGAGTAGGACGGATTGGCAATCCG
>REEF01000787.1 GCA_007695205.1 Planctomycetaceae bacterium | reverse complement strand
CCGGAAGAATCAACGTGGTATCGGAATCCGAAGTTCTTCCCGGGCCGAGCCTCAAGTTGTATCGCGACCTGGCAGAATGGCATCCGCTGCTGACTCCCGTTGGCGACTATGCCGAAGAGGCCACTTTGGTGGAACGATTGGAAGTAACGATCGACCGTCCCGAATCGCTCGGGATGGAGACGACGGCTGACTCAGATGCCGCCAGCGGCGCAGAACAGGGCGTTCGGGCCGGTTGCCGCGAGGGTATCTGGAGCCGGGGCCGGCGAGCGGTCAGTTGGCGAAGCACTTTCGGGATCCAGCCGCGCAGGTCGTCAAGCACGCTGTAGACCACGGGAATCACGATCAGGGTCAACAGGGTCGAGGTGAGCATGCCGCCAATCACACTGGCTCCCATCGGGGCGCGGCTCTCAGCGCCTTGGCCCAACCCGAGCGCGACCGGCAGCATGCCGGCGATCGTCGAACAGGCTGTCATCAGAATGGGCCGTAGCCGCGTGGGCCCGGCCGTCCGCAAAGCCTCGTCTTTGGACATGCCTTGGCGACGCAGCAAATTGGTGTAATCCACCAAAAGAATTGCGTTTTTTGTCACCAGACCCATCAGCATCACCATACCGATCATGCTGAAGATATTCAGTGTCATCCCCGTCAATGCCAACCCACCGAGCGCCCCTCCGATGGACAGCGGCAGTGAAATCATGATCGTCAGCGGGTACAGATAGCTTTCAAACTGACCGGCTAACACCATGTAGGTCAGCACCACCGCCAGTCCCAATGCGAACAGGATGCTGGCAAATGTGTCTGCCATGATATCGGCCGTACCGGTAAAGACGGCTGTAACACCGGCAGGCAAACCAATTTCCGTCATGATCGCTTCTACTTCTTGCACCGCTTGGCCCAGTGGTATCCCGTTCAGATTGGCGAGAACCGTGACTTGGCGCCGACGATCCTGCCTTTCGATCGAAGCCGGGCCGAAGGTTTGCTCCAACGAAGCCACCGTCCGCAACTGGGTCAGCGCGTCGCCCCGCATGGGCACAGGCAGCAGTTCCAACGCCTCGGCACGATAGCGATCGGTCCCGGCCAACCGCACGCGCACGTCGATGTTCTTGCCCGCGTCTTCAAAGGTAGAAACCCTCTGGCCGCCTACAAGCGAGCTGACCGCTCGGCCCAAATCCTCGACATTCACCCCCAGATCGGCAGCCCGATCCCGGTCAATCTCGATCGACAGCTCGGGTTTGCCTGCCTGGCTGGTGGTGTTGACGTCCACCAAGCCGTGCGTGGCTCGCAGTTTGTCCACCAGGACGGCCGCCAGCGAGTTGAGTTCCTCCAGATCATCGCCTCGCAGGTTGTACTGGATCGGTGCCGATCGCATCCCGCCGCCACCCAACCGAGCGACGGCGTCCACGCTGATCCGCAGGTGGGCAAACCGGGTAAGCTGCTGGCGAGCCATCTGCATCGCCTCGGCCTGCGACACGGAACGTCGTTCTTTGTCGACCATCACGACCATCACCTGGGCCACGGTCGTTTGTCCCTCGTAGCTTCCGCCGACCGTCGTATAGATATCCTTCACCGCGGGAAGGGTGGCAATCATCTCCTCGATTTCGCGAGCCAGTCGCGATGTCTGTTGTAGCGAAGAACCGACCGGTGCTTCGACCTGAACCTGGAATTGCCCTTCGTCAGTGGCGGGGGCGAACTCCTTTCCGATCCAAGGAAGCAGCATCAGACTGCCGATGAAGATGCCGACGGCCGCCAAAACGACCAACAATCGCTGCGTCAGGGCGAAGTCAAGCGATTTGCCGTACAGCGTTTCCACCCGCTGGAAGATGGCTTCCGAGCATTGGAAGAA
Organism: Planctomycetaceae bacterium; assembly: GCA_007695205.1. Classification (GTDB taxonomy): domain Bacteria; phylum Planctomycetota; class Planctomycetia; order Pirellulales; family Pirellulaceae; genus SKKK01. The sequence goes on along the minus strand of REEF01000787.1, from coordinate 3,869 downwards.
CCACCCGCTGTTGTTGCCAAGCTTGAGCAGTCGCGAACAGAGCATGGGGGACAGCAGGATGGCGATCAGCGTCGAAACCAACACCGCAAAAGTGACGGTCATGCCGAACTCGTAAAAGAACTGGCCGACCAGTCCTTCCATGAAGGCGACCGGAACAAACACCGCCGCGATCGACAGCGAAGTGGCAATCACGGCAAAGCCGATCTCGTTCATTGCGGCAATCGCTGCTTCGAACGGAGATTTGCCCTGTTGCATATGCCGCCACGTGTTCTCTAGGACGACGATCGAATCGTCGATGATCATGCCCACCGAGATGGTCAGCGCGAGCAGTGTCATGGTGTTCAGTGTGAACCCCATCGCGAGCATGAAGGCATACGTCGAGATGATGGTCGCAGGGATGGTAATGGCCACGATCAGCGACCCCCGCAGGCTTCGCAGAAACACCAGAACCACCACTACGGCCAAAAATCCGCCCCGCAGCAATTCGCCCTGAGCTCCCTTGACACTCGCCTCGACAAACTTCGCATTGTCCTGCACGACCAACAGCTCGTAGTCGGCGGGCAATGTCGATTCGATCCGGGCGATCTCCGCCTTGACCTGCTGGGCGACCGCGACCATGTTGGCGCCGGATTGCTGACGCACGGAAAGCGCTACGGCAGGTTGCCCATTCAAACGAGCCATGCTGTGCAGGTCTTCCAGACCGTCTTCCACATAGGCGACTTGCTCCAGGCGGACGACGCGGCCATCCTGCTCAGCGACGATCAGCCTCTTCAGTTGGTCGACCGTCGCCACTCGGCCTCGCGTCTTGACGACCAGTTCGCTCCTTCCCGTCTCGATTCGTCCACCCGGAAACTCGACGTTCCCCTTGCGCAAGGTGTCGATGACATCTTGCGCGGACAGGTGGTGTCGGATCAAATCATTGACTCGCAACCACACGCGGATTTCACGTTCTCGGCCACCGATCACCTGGACGCCGCCGACGCCTGGAACCGATTCAAGTCGCGGTTTGACCACATCGGTGGCGAAAACGGTCAAACCGCCCAGGGAAGTGTTGCCGGCCAGCACGATCCCCAAGATGGGCGCCGAATCCGGGTCGAACTTCCGGATCACAGGAGCGTCGGCGTCAGCGGGTAAATCACCGCTGATGGCGGCGATCTTGTCGCGCACGTCTTGCGCCGCCACGTCCACGTCTCGTTCCAACATGAATTCCAAGAAGACTTGAGAGACGCCTTCGCTGGTCTCGCTGCGCATCGACTTGATGCCGCTGATCGTGCTGAGCGCTTCTTCCAACACCTCGGTCACGTCCGTTTCGACGGTCTGGGGCGAAGCGCCCTCGTAGACGACCGAAACGGTCACGACGGGAATGTCCACATCCGGATAGAGGGCGGTTCCCAGCGTCCGGTACGAAACCAGGCCAAAGACCGCCAAGGCGGCAAAGGCCATCGTGGTCAGAACGGGGCGCCTGACGGCTGTTTCCGATAGCTTCATGGTTCGTTTCAACCTCCACAACCAATCCAGAAAGGACGCATCCGTCCCATGGGCCGAGATCCCGGAATCAGTAGACGCCGCGCGGCGACAACGAGTCGAGTTCCTGGCGGACGGACACTTTCATGCCGTCGGCCAGCAGCGAGGGATCATCGACCACGACCTTGTCACCAGCCGCCAGGCCGCTTTGGATCTCGATCGCCGTGGCGCTAGAGACTCCGATCGTCACGGAAGTCTGGTGAACTGTGTCGTCTCGTAGAAGGAACACGTGCGGTTGGCCCTCCATGAACACCACCGACTCGCGAGGTACCGCCAGACGCTGGTCGCCGCCGGAGCCCAGCGTTAGACGAACGCGGGCGAATTGGCCTGCTTTGAACTTCCGTTGCTCGTTGTCGATGGCAACTCGCACTTGGAAGGTGCGAGTTTGCGGGTCCACAAACTCGTTGACCGCGATCACCATGCCGGGCACCGGCCCAGTCGATCCGGCGGCCTCCACGCGCGCTCGGTCTTCCAACGTCAGGCGTCCGACGTACGCTTCGGGCACGGCAATCTCGGCGCTCAGATAGCGAATGTCCATCAATTCGACGACCGGTCCTCCGGCCGGTGTCACTCGATCACCGACTTCCACGTGATAAGCCGTCACGACGCTGTCATAAGGGGCTCGGAGGACGGCCTTGTCCAGGGTGCGTCGGTGTTGTTCGACTTCGGCTTCGGCTTGAGCGATCAGCGCTCGTTGCACGGCGATCTCTTCCTGCATCGGCCCGGCCTGAGCCACCGCCAGCGAAGCTTCGCTGGCTTCCAGCACGGCTCGCAGTGTGGCTACTTCCAACGCAGCCTTTTCGTATTCGCTTTTCGTCGCGGCATTCCGCTGCACGAGCGACTCGGTGCGGTGATAATCGCTGATGGCGTGCTGGTGGCGCGACTGAGCCTCGTCACGCAGCGCCGTCAGCCGCTGCACCTCTTCGGGACGCTGCCAGGCTTTCAGTTTTCCCAAGTCAGCCTGAGCCTTGGCCAACTTGGCCTCGGCAATCCGCAATCCCACTTCGGCGTCGCGGGTATCGAGCCATACCAGCACGTCTCCCTTGCTGACTTGCTGGCCATAGCCGATCCCCAGACGCTCCGAATAGTGCCGCCCGTCAACTTCCACGTCGATCTGTGCACCGACCTGCGGAACCTCGTAAACAATCCCTTCCACTTCCGCCATCACCCGGGTCACGCGACGTGGTAGCAGGTTGCCGGTGAACTCAAACTCGGCGTCCAGCGATTGCCGCGTGGCGGGAGCAACGGTCACGTGAACCTGTTGCAGTCTCGGCATGTAGCTGACCGCCGTAGTGGCCGCGGACGTATTCGTGTCGCGTCCCACTACCCATATCCATACGCCCACCAGGAGCAGGGCTGCCAAGCTGCCCCCGACCCCAAGACGACCCATGATGCTCATCTTCCCACCTCATATCCAGGCATGACTCATTTCTTACGCGACAATTCTTCGGGGGCAACCAAACCGTTCAAGAAGATCTCGACCGCCTGTTGGACCCGTTCCACCAACTGTCCTCGACCGCCCTCCAGGCACCCGTTGACGACACTTCCATAGACGAGATCAGCAAAGGCGTTGGTAGCATGGGTCACATCCACCCGCCGAAATTCGCCGCGGTCCATCGCTTCGCTCAACAGTCGATCGAATTCGGCGCGCCTTTCCGCCCGATGCAGCAGGTGCGATGGAACCAGGGCGTCGCGGAAGGCAGCCCGCTCCTGGATCATGATTTCAACCGCCTCGGGATGGCGTTCGTAGAACTGGGCATAAGCACGCGCAATCTGCCGCACTAGCTCGATCGTCCCCATCTCTTGAATCAAATCCGTCGTATTCTTCGACTTGCCCACCTGCTGCCGGATAAAATCGGCAAGCTGCTGTAGGCAATGCTGAGCCGTGGCCAGGAACAGTTGCTTCTTGTTGCCAAAATGACGGTAGATCGTTCCCTTGCCGACTCCCGCCAAATCGGCGATGATCTGCACATCAGTATCGCCGAACCCCTCCTTGGCAAAGACGCTGAGCGCATGCCGGAGAATGATCTGGCGTTTCTTGGCCGCCTTGGGCGTCAGTTCTTCGTCGAGCATGTTTTGTCTCCTTATAGAACGGACTTGTCCGTCCGTTTTGTATCGTAGCAGTGGGACGAACGAGAGACAAGATGAATTTTCCCCGAATTCCGTTGCCGGTCGTGGCGATTGTCTTTAGCACCCGACCAGGTATTTCTTGGTGGAATCGGCGGAAGGGGTCGGGAGTCGTTTTAGGGTGAGCCGCTTCCCATATGGTTGGTAGTTGGCCGAAAACGACTCCCCACCCCCCCCGCGTCACCCAAGGTAACCAGAAAATAAGAGAACCCCCAGGC
>REEF01000868.1 GCA_007695205.1 Planctomycetaceae bacterium | reverse complement strand
AGCCCGGCACCATCACGGTGCCGGTCTACCAGCGAAAGATCGAGATCCCCTACGCCTATAACAACGGCGTGGTCAACCTGGTCAAGCCGCACGTCTTCCCCGCGAACCGGCGGGCGGAGACTCAGGCGGCAACGCTGACGGTGAACGGCCAGTTGATTCAAAAGCACCCGATCAACGGCCAACGGCACGCGCTGATCGTCGTCTCGACGCAGGAGAACGCCAAACAGGCGAAGGAAATCGACGATCACGTCGCACCCTTGTTCGAAGATTTGGGCGTGCGACTGGTTCGTCCGCAAGATGCCGACGCGTTCGCGAACGAAGTAGAGAAATCGGCGCACTGAACCATGACCGACCTGGACCAAAAACAACTCGGCAAGACCCTCTGGAACATCGCCAACACGCTGCGCGGAGCGATGAACGCGGACGATTTTCGCGATTACATGCTGTCGTTCCTGTTCCTGCGTTACCTCTCGGACAATTACGAGCAGGCTGCGAAGAAGGAACTCGGGGCGGATTACCCCGACCCGAACTCGATCGTCAATGGCGGAACGACGCCGCTGTCGGTGTGGTACGCGGACAACCCGCGCGACGTGGCGGCGTTCGAGAAGCAGATGCGCCGCAAGGTGCATTACGTCATCGAGCCGCAATACCTGTGGACCAACATCGTGCACCTCGCCAAGACTCAGGATGCCAAGCCGATCGAACGATACGCCCGCCGTGTGAAGATGAAGGAGATCGAGGCGAACGGCTTCAACCTGAACATCTCCCGGTACGTCAGCACGGCGGAAGCGGAAGAGCAAATCGATCTGGCGTCGACGCACGCGACGTTGGTTGCCATCGACAAGTCGATTCAGAAGGCCACAGCCCAGCACAATGCGTTTTTGAAACAGCTCGGTTTGCCGCCGTTACCGTGATCGTCGCTTGCCGTGACGGCGACGTGCCGTGGTAACCGCGTCATCGAAAAGTATGGCCTCTTGAATCTCGGCTTCCCACCAGATAGGCTGAAGGTAGTTTGAGCTTTGGCCGTTCCGTGGAATGCGCGGAGCAAAATCGGCGTGAGAACTTCCGGGGGGGTCCGAAAATGGCACCGTATCCACGCGAGTCGAATTCATCAGGTGCGACCGGCGCCATGATTGCGGTGGTTGTGATCGCGGTCCTGTGCGTGGGCATGCTGGCCATGGTCGGGCTGGGCTTGTTCTGGTATTTTTCGGTGCACGATACCGAGGTCCAAGTCGTCGAGGGTCCGGCGACCGATCAGGAGGCCGCCGAAGTCTTGGCCGAGGAAGAGCGTTTAGAGCAACAACCGCCGTCGCCTCTGACGGCGGAGTCCGAGTCGGTAGAACCCGCGTCGCCTGAAGTGGCATCGACACCCGAGACGAGCGACTTGGCGGATGCTGCCTTGGCTTCGGATATTGATGAAACGTTGGACGAACGCGACTCGATCGATCCCGAGGATGCTGAAGGTTCCGATGCCACATCTTTGGCGGAAACACCGCAGAAACGGCTGACCGACTTGAAACCGTTGGAGACGCTGGACGTCTCGTTGGGCGATGCTCAGCTTGTTCGGTCCGTGCAGATTGATGGCCAAGTCTACTCGGCCGCTCTTTGGGCGCAACCGACCACCAACCTGGGTAGTTGCCAGATCTCCTTCCCGCTGCAGAAGGCCTATCAGCGATTGACGGGACTGGCGGCCATCGCGGATGCCGACCAAGAGGGTTCGGCGGTGCCTGCTGGTATTTTTCGCGTCTATGGCGACGGAAATCTGCTGTGGGATTCGGACCTATTGGAAGGTTACGGATCATCCAGACGTCTGGATATCGATATCCAAGGAATTCGTCTGGTGGTGCTGGTCGTCGAAAGCCATTCGCCTTCAGACATTTCGTTATTTACCTGGGCCGATCTGCGATTGGCTCCCATCTGACAAAACCGATCCTCAAGGAGTGAAACGATGCCATCCGATCCTCGAATTCGTGCGCAGTTATGGAGAAGTGTTCGCTGGACACTGACCGCTTTGCTTGCCGTCTGCTTGACCTACGCGGGTCCGCTGCCGATGACGTGTCAAGCCGCATCGCCGGACGATCAGGCTCCCGTCCAGGAGAAGGCGGAACAAGCGGGCCGCAAAACGATTCTCTTTGACGGCAAATCGCTCAAGGGCTGGCAGGTTTTGGACAAGATCGATTTTGACCGTCACGGCGAGGTCCGAGTCGAGGATGGGGAGATGATCCTGGAAACCGGACTGTTCATGACGGGCGTCCGCTGGCAGGGCGAGTTTCCCAAAATGGATTATGAAATCCGTTTCGAGGCTCGACGGCGCGACGGCTACGATTTCTTTTGCGGCATGACTTTCCCCGTCGCCGATGCGCACTGCAGTCTGATCCTCGGCGGCTGGGGCGGCATGCTGACCGGAATCTCCAGCATCGATGGGTTCGACGCGTCGGAAAACGAAACGACCGGGTCCATCGAGTTCGAGAACAAGAAATGGTACAAGGTTCGGCTGCGCGTGAGCGAGGAAAAGCTGGAAGCCTGGGTGCATGACGGCGAAAAAGAGCACAAGATCGTGGACATCGAGCACACCGATCGGCAACTATCGGTGCGTTGGGAGATGGATACCATGCCTCCGTTCGGCTTCGCCACTTACAGCACCGCGGGCGGGTTTCGCAACATCGTGCTGATCCAGCACTGATGTCGAAGCCTTGGCGAAAAGAGGGGCTCACCCGGGTAGGGATCTGGCTCCGGAGACCATCGGCCGACTGGCTGTCGAACAACGGCTGCGGATGATCCGCCAACCGAAAGCGCGTTCAAAACCCAAGGAGTACCCCATGCGTAGCCGAGGAAGCCAAACCATGAAGAGAACCGATCCGATCGCTATCTGTCGCGCTGTATTTTTGAAAGCGGTTTTGCTGGGCGGGCTGGCAGCCTGGTCCGCAGTCGCCATAGGGGCCGACCACGAGGCACCGCATCCGGTAAGGAACCCGGGTTCGCCGGTCATGCTGGCGGGTGACTGGGTGCAGGATGACGCGAGCCGCATTGATTTCGATCGATTGCCTCGCGTGCCGTCGGAACATTCGACGGTCAGCGACGTGCGCGACGCCGGCGGCAGCCGAGTCAATCAGCACAACTATCTGGCTCATTTCGACGGCCGGTTCTGGGCGATATGGAGCGACGGGCCCGGCGTGCAGCGCGGCCCCGCGGATCAGCATCGCAACCGGGTGCCGGGCCACGATCAGGCCGACCAGCACGTTTCTTTCGCGACCAGCGAGGACGGCATGCACTGGAGCCAGGTGCGCGACCTAGCCGGGTCGCCGGAGCCCGGCTTCGGTTGGATTGCGCGCGGCCTGTGGATCCGCGAGGGCAAACTGCTCGCCTTGGCCAGCCGCTACCACGCGCCCGGCTATGACGGGCTGGGGCTCCAGCTTCACGCATTCGAGATGGTCCCCGGCCAGCCGCCGGACTGGAAGCATTTGGGCATCGCCTTTGACGATGCCTTGAACAATTTCGCACCCAAGCTCTTGCCCGATGGCCAATGGATGATGTCACGGCGGGACCACCAGCGGAATATCCACCTGCTGTTCGGCGGTACGGAAGCGTTCGACCGGTGGGAGTCGGTCCCGTTCGTCGGGTACCGGGATACCGAGATGGCCGCCGAGGAGCCGTACTGGTGGATCTTGCCGGACGGGAATCTGGTTGCCTTGTTCCGTGACAATGCTCGCAGCGGCTTCCTGTTTCGCGCTTTTTCCACCGACGATGGGCGTACGTGGAGCAGGCCGGTGCGCACCAACTTTCCCGATGCCACGTCCAAGTTCCATGGGTTGCGGCTGAGCGACGGCCGTTATGTGCTTGTGTCCAACGCCAACCCGCGGCGGCGCGATCCGTTGACCATCGCGATCAGCGACGACGGGCTGGTATTTACGAGACTGGGTTACCTGGTCGGCGGACGGCACGTGGATTACCCGCACGTGATCGAGCACGACGAGCACTTGTACGTGGCCTTCGCCAGCGCCAAACAGACGGTCGAAGTGCTGAAGGTCCGCATCACCGACCTGGAGGACCTTGACATGGCGGGCGTTTGGGCCCCGCCGCCCGAGCCACTTCGTACGGAGATGGACGTGGATGGCATTTCGATCGCAATGCACCTGGAAGGCAATTGGGGAACCAGCGACAAAGCGGAAGAGAAATACAGCGACACGTATTTCTTCCTGCGTCCGGGTGACCGGGGACTGGTGCGATACACACCGCAGTTGCCCGACGCGGGCAGGTACGAGGTCTTCGCCTGGTGGAATTCGCGCGGGTCCCGGTACCACGCCGTGCCCTACGTCGTCCACCATGCCGGCGGCGCCCAAACGGTCCCTGTCGATCAGAACGAACAGGGCGGCGGGTGGGTGAGCCTGGGCCGCTATCGTTTCGACACCGACGGGGCATCCGTCGAATTGAAGGCCGACGGGTTCCCGAATTACGTCGTGGCCGAAGCAGTGCGGTTCGTGCCCGTAGCCGAGGGGGGCGGTCCGTGAAGCCGCAAGGAAGCAGCAGCGCGAGCGGCCGAGCCGGTGTATCCAACCCAACTGCCACTGGAACGCGATGATCATGGCCGACGCGCAGGTCCCGATCCGTACGCTCGACGTGCTCGCCATCGTGGTCTATCTGGGCGGCATGATCGGCATCGCGTTGTATTTCGCGAGGCGGAACACCAACACCGAGGAGTATTTCGTCGGCGGACGGTCGTTTGCCGGTTGGGTCATCGGGCTCTCCATGCTGGGGACGATCATCTCGTCCAGCACCTTCCTGGCGTTACCCGCAGCGGCTTACGCCTTGGATTGGCGCCAGTTGAGCGTCAATCTGGTCCTGCCGCTGGTAGCGGTGTTGGCCGTCGTTTTCTTCATCCCGCTGTTCCGCCACGGCCGCATGACCTCGGCTTTCGAGTATCTGGGCTTGCGTTACGGCTCGGTCCCGCGGTTATCCGCACCGCATCAGTTGGCTCACCATCATGGCGATGTGGAACACGGTGGTGTTCGTCACCGACGAAACCAGGATTGTGAAATGCTAAGCTTTGTCTGAAAAGGGATCTGACCCTTTGGAGGGCACGCTGAAAACTCGGGAAATACGGTGTGCCCGGAGAGGGTCAGACGCCTTTTCAGACAAAGCCTAACAATGCTAGACCTATGCAGGGGGGGCGGGGCTGGCTCGCAGATCGAGTAGTCTGTCGGAAGCCAGACGTTCGGCGGGAGGATGATGAAATCCAACACCGGCTCGATCCCTACCAAACGGATTGGCGGGGGCCATGCTTTGCCTCAGCTCGCGGCGTCCTTCTTCCCGCTACCCTCGACTGGCTCCGAGGGTGACGGGGCGGACTGCGTCGAGCAACCCTTGGAAGAACATCGACCGGTCCATCGCAGACGATGCCGCGCGAAGATCGAGTAGCTCCAGTCCAGCACGTGTGATACCAATGGCAGACGGCTGACCAACACCAGCGGGCCCCAACCGACCGCCGTATACATGCGGCGAAAGACTTCGACGCCCGTCAACCAAGTTCCATCGGGCAGACGACCATGGATCTCGGCCATCAAGGCGTCTTGGGTCTTGCCGACCTCAGCCGACTGAAAGTCGGGGGCACTGATGTCCGTCATCCGCAGCTTGTCGCGACGATCCCAACGACGCAACATGTCGATTTCACGGCGGCACAGCGGGCAATCGCCGTCATAAAAGATCTCGATATCGAACGGTGGAGAATTTGGTTG
>REEF01000614.1 GCA_007695205.1 Planctomycetaceae bacterium | reverse complement strand
GATTGGAACGTCGATACACTGTACATTCTGACGCCAACCAAAGAAGCAGCCGCCGAATTGGCCAAGATTTTCAACATGCGCACGTGGGGCGGCATGGTCTCGGTACACGCCGACCCGGAAGACGTGGACTGCGCCCTGGGGGGTGCCGAGCCCTGCCAAGCGATCGTGACGATCTGGTGGGATTAGCGCCGTGGCGACAAGCAGGATGCGATGTTTAGTTTGGTCAGTCATGTCCGTTTCCGTGTCCGTCTTCGTCCGTGCCGTTTGCGAACCGGGCTTGGACCAAGGGGCCACCGTGCGTAACGGTTACGCACCCGCCCAGCCGTGCCAGTTCACGGTCATCGAGACGGCCGCTGTTCTAAATGTGAACCGCATCGGGGTCACCAGCAGCACACAGAACGGACGGAGCCTGCAAATCTATCGCCGTGCGACCTCCTCGAACGACGATATCGCTCGGCATATCCGCTCAGACTTCCCAGCCAATTCGCCGATGCCCGAGCATTGGCAGGTCATTGTCGAGGTCGAGAACGGCGTGGCGGTCGCCCCTAAGGGCCGCAGCGCGAGGATCCGGGGGGCGATCACTAAGTCAGCGGAGGCACTCCTCGCCGCGGGTTGCGAGAACCGCCTGTTCGCCCGCACCGGCGTCGCCAAGCGCAAGGGTCACTGCCTACTCTGGGTTGTCTCGTCCAGGTGGCATCCTGCACGCGGTGAGTGGACGAACGACGATTCTCCCCGCAGGGGCGAGGGGGCATCGGACAGTTATTTCTCGAACGGTGCATAGTCGGCCGCTGAACCAAAACAAGTCCCTTCCTCTTCTGATTAGCGTGTCCTATCATAGATGCTTTCGTTTCTATTACTTCGAGGGTTTTCCACCATGAGCGTATCCGAACTGCCGATTGCCAGATCGGACTCATTCGACCGAGGCCGATCCCAGGGTTATGATCTGCTTCGTTTACGTCCTGTGGCGGCGCTGATGCATTGGGTGGGGTTTCCCTACTTTTTCCAGGCGATCCTGCTAGTGTTTTTTGTGGGCCTGGCCGTTCTGGCGTCGGGGTTGTACCCACCGGAGGACGTGCCTGGAAGGCTGTACGCCAAGACCAATCTGGTGACGCTGCTTGTCTGGGGGCTCTGGTGGCCGGCGATGGTCTGGGCAGCCGTATTGCTGGGGCGCGCGTGGTGTGCGATCTGCCCGCTGGAGCTGTTGGCCAACGCAACGGAGCGTCTGGGGCGCCGGTTGGGGGTCCGCCGGCGCGTTCTGGGAAAGTGGCTGCGCAGCGGGGCACTGATTGTGGGGCTGTACGCGCTGATTCAGATGTCGGTACAAGGCGTGGATCTCCATCGCCATCCGGCGTACACGTCGCTGTTCCTGTGGGGGTTATTGGCGATGGCAGCCTTCGCGGGCTTTTTCTTCAAGGACCGGGCCTTCTGCCGCGGGTTCTGCCCGGTGGGGCTGCTGCTGGGGACGTATGGGCGAGGCGGCATGTTGGCGATGCGGCCGGTTGCCGCCGAGCCGTGTGTCGCGTGTCCCGATCGGGAATGTGTCCGCGGGGGCAACCGCACCAGGCTGGACGCTCGGAGTTGCCCCAGCCTGCTGAACCCGGCTCGTCTGAACGGCAACTCGGATTGTCTGGTCTGTGGTCAGTGTGTCAAGGCTTGCCCGCCGGGAAATATGGGCCTGTTTCTCCGCCCGCTTTTTCCTCGAGGTGATGCCCGCGAGTCCATGGCGTCATGGCCGGTCACGCTGTTCGTGATGCTCGTCTCCGGGTTCGTCGTCATCCAGATGTTCAGCGAGTGGTCGGCGGCTCAGGAGGTCTTCCTATGGGTCCCGAAACAAGTAGCATCGGGGCTGGGCTTGACATCCTACGCCGGCTGGATCCAGGGCATATGGGCATTGATCGTAGCGCCCGCCGTGCTTTGGAGCCTGTTGGGCGGGTTGGTGGTGCTGACGCGCGGCGCGTCGCATCTGGTAGAAGCCTGGCGACGGATGGCGATCCCGCTGGCCGTCCTGATCGCCTTTGCCCACATGGCCAAGGGGCTCGCCAAATTTGTTACTTGGGCCGGTTTTCTGCCGATCGCGGTCGGTGATCCCTCTGGCGTGGAATCGGGTCGGATGCTGGCTGCCAAGACCCTCGCCCCACCACCGGATCTTCTTCCGATAACAACGGTCTCGGTGATCTCCATGGTTTTGGTGTTGGCAGGAACCTATTTCACGTTGCGCGAATTCCGTCTGGCCCAGGGTGCCGCGCACCGCAGTTACCAATGGCCGACCCTGATCCTGGCCTCCGGCCTGTTGTTTCTCGTATTCGGTTGGGGGTTCCTGCAATGAATCCGATTTCCGCCAGCCTGCGCCGCGAATTGGGATTGGGCGGCGCCATCATGATGGGGCTGGGGTCGATCGTGGGCACTGGTGTGTTTGTCAGCATCGGGATCGGCGCCGGGCTGGCCGGTCCCGCCGTTTTGCTGGCGATTGCGCTGGCGGGACGTTGGGTTATGGGGACTCGGAACCGCCGGGAAACTCCTCCGGCGGCGAAAAGTGACCCGGCACCTGGCCCGTGAGCGCATCGAAAAAGGCGACGATCGCTGCCGCATCCTGGTCGTCCAACCTGCCGCCCAATTGCACGTCTGCCATGATCTGGACCGCGTCTTCCAGCTTGGCGACCGAACCGTCGTGGAAGTAGGGGGCCGTCTTGGCGATGTTGCGAAGCATCGGGACCCGGAACTTGTAGCGATCGGCCTCGTCCCCCGTCACTTCGAAACGGCCGACATCCTGCTTCTCCGATCCGGTGACCGTCCAGTACTCTTTGAACACCCCAAACTTCTCGATCGACTGACCGCCCAGCAGTTCACCGTAATGGCAGTCGGCACAGCCCAGGTGAAGGAAAGATTTCAGTCCTGCCTTTTGCTCGGTGGTCAGGGCATCATCGTCGCCGTCCAGGAAGCGATCCAGCGGCGCAGGTGTCACCAGGGTCGCCTGGTAGGCTTGGAGCGCACGGCCGTAGTTCGCGGGCGATACGGGCTGTGCATCGTCTGGATACGCTGCGCGGAACTCAGGTTCATATCCCAGCCGCTTCAGCGCCGCGACGGCCTCTTCTGCCGAGTCGAAGCCCATCGATCCTGTCAGCGATCTTTCGGCCTGGTGCGCGCCTGATTCTCGGTCGCCCGTCCATCGAAGCGCCGATTGAGGCATGGAATTAAAGACCGTCTGCGAATGGCGTGCGGTCAGTTTGCCTCGAGCGTCTGGCGAGTACCGGCGCCGGTCGGCACCCCAATCTTCCGCCAGATGGCAACTGGCGCAAGCGGTCTCGCCATCCAGCGACAGCCGCACGTCCCAGAACAGAGTCCGTCCGAGTTTTGTATCCGGTGCATCCAAGGCCTCGCCCGGTACGTCCGGCAACGCACCGAGCAGCAATCGGGCCTCCGCCCGCAACGCCTGGTCATCGCCCGAGGCCGGAAGAACCCATCCCACGCCCGCCATCGCCACGGCCGCGACGATCAGCGCCAGCTTCCACTGACTTGAAAGGATGAACATCTGCATGTCTCCTGAAGGTTTCTTGCTGGGTATGTTGTACCGCCTCGGTCTTCCCGTCGTGCGAGGCTCGCGGATTCGCCGGACGATGACATCCGTCGTACGAGAAAAACCATGTCCTCTTCTCGCACTATAGTTTGAGACGGCTGGAAAAGACAACCACGCATGCACGGTACGGGCGTCGGGCCTGGTCCAATTGCGAGCAAGCGATGTTGCGCGCGGCCCGTTCGCCCCACCCCTGTAGTTCATCCCAGCACGCAACGAAGGGAGCCACAACACCGATGCGGCGTCTCACTGGGCGAACGCTTCGTCAATCCGCTCCCATGCAAAATTCACCTCGGGATTCTGCCCCGCAGTCAACTCCAGCATCGACGCCAGATCGATCGACTGCTCGAGCGGGGTGTTATCCCGGCGCGGCGAAAGATGCTCCGCTACGACCGGCTGCAGATTGGGTATCGAACTCAGCTCGAAGCCGATACTGGCGGGTATGACCGGCCTCCCCTGCTCGGCAGATGGGGCGGGGGTATCCAACGAGGCTGCTACGGCTACCTGGTCGGGGCCACAAGACGACGAAGAATCCTGCACTGCCGTCTGTGTGACATCGACGGATCGGGAAGACAGCCAGGTATTGCGTCGGCTGGCAAGTCATTGGCACACAATAGTTTGCCAGCCTTTTGTCAGCGCCATTGCCGCCCGATGATTCGGCGAACAAGGTGAATTCAATATGCACTTGATTCTGTTTGCGTTGAAACGGCCTCTGACAGTGATGGTCATGATTATGGCCATGGCGTTGGGAGCCCTGATGTCCGTGGGCAGACCCGTCAGCGAGCAATTGGGGTTGCCCTGGCCCGAGGGATTTCCAGCGGGGATGGAAGTCGACATCTTTCCCAGCCCGAATCTGCCGGTGATCTACGTCTGCCGGCCGTACGGTGGCATGGACTCGGCTCAGATGGAAGGCTTTCTTCCCAATTTCTATGAGTATCACTTCCTGTATATCAGCGGGATCAATCACGTCGAATCGCGGAACGTGCAGGGCGTGGCGCTGATGCAGTTGCACCTCCATCCTGGGACGGATATGGCCCAGGCGATGGCCGAGACGATCAACTACGAGAATCGCTCGCAGGCGTTCATGCCGCCTGGTACCGTCTCGCCGTTTGTCATGCGGTTCGACACGGGCAGCGTGCCGGTCGGGTACTTGGTATTGTCCAGTGATACGCGGAGCATTTCGGAGATCCGGGACGTGGCCCTGTTCCGAGTCCGGCCGATGTTTGCCAGTCTGCCTGGCGTGTCGGCTCCGCCGCCCTTTGGCGGCAGTGCCCGATCCTCCGGAACTCGGTTCGCTGCCGATCCGCATGGGCGAGCGGATGGTGTACCTGCGGGACGTGAGCTACGTCGAGGATTCGGCGGATGCCCCGGTCGGTTGCACCTTGGCCAACGGCCGGCGGGCGGTTTACTGAAGTGGACCCCAATATTTGGACCACGAGCTAAGGAATCGATTGCAGTTCGGTCTGGCCCCAACAGAATGCTGCCCAGAGTATCAGGCTGACGGTTGACCGTTGACATGACAGGCACCTGTGGTTGTGTCACTTCTTCTTCGGAGTCGATCCATCCGGTAGCCCGGTCGCGTTCCCAGGGTATGCGTAGCAAGGTGAAAGTGAGTTGCTTCGATTTCTTTTATCGTGATTCCTTCGCCCTACCGCCCGAGAATTCTCCGCAACAGGGCTTCCGGATCTATGCTGGCAATGCGGGGACAGTGGGTGCTCTATTACGCACCCGTCCGGCTGTTTGTAAAAAACGACCTGTCGTACCGGAACCCACCGGCTGATTCAACTTGCTCAATCCAACGGCAGCAGAGCGGCCACTTTTTACATTTGCGGCGGTGATCCATCCTGCCATCACCCGCGGTCGTCGTTGCCGGCCAGTCTTCTGGTCTTGTCGGAAAATTCTCTCAGACAATCATCCTCGGCAGACAATGCCCCGACGCCAGAAAACGTGTCAGCGGGCGCGCTACGTGCACGGCGTCCGCGAGACCAATCACCGCAGCAACCACCTGGATCCGCCGCGTACTCGACGGCCAGTGTCCGGTCGCCGAACGGGAACGCTTGAGCATCGGCGACAGCCTGCGGCTGACCCGCGAAGGTTTGCTGATCAGCGATTCCATCTGGCCACGGCTGCTGGTGCCCTAACCACATGAAGAGCGGCAGCGTATAGAATGGAG
>REEF01000347.1 GCA_007695205.1 Planctomycetaceae bacterium | reverse complement strand
AAGGCCTCGTCGTAGCGGCCCATCGCCTTGAGCACTTCCGCCCGGCCAGTCTTCGCCACGACGGATTCCGGATGCGCAGCGCCGGCCTGCTCGTAGGCCTTCAAGGCCTCGTCGTAACGGCCCATCGCCTTGAGCACTTCCGCCCGGCCAGTCTTCGTCACGACGTCATCCGGATGCGCAGCGCCGGCCTGCTCGTAGGCCTTCAAGGCCTCGTCGTAGCGGCCCATCGCCTTGAGCACTTCCGCCCGGCCAGTCTTCGTCACCACGGATTCGGGATGTGCGACTGAGGCCCGCTCGTACGCTATGAGGGCAGCAGAAAAACTGCCACAGTTCAAACGAGCCTTCCCCAGTTGGCACCATGCCCGAACGTCTCGATCATATAAGGAGACAGCTCGTTCGGTAAGTTCCTGCTGGAACGCGAAGCGTCCAACCTCTTGGATGCCGACGGCTAGATTACACAGCGACTTGCAGGCGAATTGTTCCCCTTGATGGTATCGCAGGTGCCATGCGATCAACTGCTCCACCCATCGACGGGCGGTGGCCAGATTTCCGGCTTTGACCTGTTCCAGAATCCTCGCGACATATTGCTGAGCCAGCTCGCCCGTTGCGATCCGATCGAATCGGTCGATCCTTTCCTTGGCCACCAAGTCGTCGCTCTCGTCCTGCTCGTCTTCAGCGGCGTTGTAGCGCCGAAGCGGCACCGTTACCGCGCCCGATTCAAGCAGAAAACGCTTCCAAGCTGTGAGTAGGTGTCGGATTGCATGTTGGGGAAGAAGCCGGGCCAAGACTGAATTGGCCATCAGTCCCACAAGGACCTCGTCCAGGTTTGTTCCATTGTCCACTGCTTCCGCCAGCATTCGATACACCCCGGCTCTAACGCAGGCGGCATCGGCGTCATGTCGCTCCGAGACCGAGGACATTGTGGTCTCAATCGCCTCGTCGCCAGCTTGACGCACCCAACGTATTATGGGCTGGAACGTCTGCAAACGGTCCAATAATCTCCGCACTCGCGCCCATCTCTTAGATAGAAAAAGCTTTGCCTCTGAAACATCGGTACCCGACGGCAACGGGGCGGAATACAGAATTGATTCCAACTGCTCTGCGACACGCAAGTCGAGCAAGGTTCCTTCCAGCTCGGAGGCGGCGTCCACACGGATGTCAGTCGGATAACTCCGATCCAGCAGTATCAATACCAGGTCAAGGGCTTGCTCCCGCTCGGAGGCCAACGACAAATGGTCAAAGGCCCCCGCTGACGAAACACCTTCGCAAAACTCCAGGTCTTGCGCCGATCCGAAGAGATGGTGAAATTCTGCGAATCTGCGCTCGACGGGTTCCGACGAGTAAGCGTCGATCGAGTAGACGCAGGGGCCATCCACCAGCATGGCGATACCTGCCCGGCCACTAATTACGGCATTGAAGAGCGATCCAGCCATGCGACGTTATACCTGTCCAGTTTGTAATTAAGCGCCCTTAAAACCGACGATTTCGTCTTTGGAGGACGGCGATTTAGCACGATCTTTTCAATCGTTCGAACGGTTATGCTCCCCAGAACATGCAGTTCGATAAACTCATCATCGGCGGTTGATGGTCCGCGTGTCAAGAGGATCGCCGCGAACTCAGCGTCCTTGTGATCGGGCTTCAGGCGTTCTCCCAGTTTTGCTACTGCCAGTCTGGCGCGGTCTTCCCACGCTGCTCGGTAGCCGCGCGGAATTCGCTCAGTCCTCCAATAGTCCTCGCACTTTTCCTTGAAAAACACCAACATGTTATTTTCAAGGAGCGAGGTTCGATAATTAGTCAAATTAGTCCGCAATGTTACCGAACACTCACCGTAGCTCGACAGTCCCTGATCGTCGGGTGATAATGCCGCAAAATGAATCAGCCGCTTTACGTCATCCCCGAAGAATGCTGTTTCGGCCGCAGGCCGAATCGCATCCCAAGCGGGGCCGCGCAACACATGTGAGCCCTTTTCCAGGTTCGTGGACCCACGCATGTAGAAAGTGCGTCCCAGTTCACTGTCTGATCCCGCCAATCGTTGCACTTCGCCCACGCTGCAACACATGACCGGGTGTGCCGTCTCCACGAAACGCTCAAAGGCTTCCAACTGCTTGCTGGTGCCACGCGTTCCCGCCGCAGACACCGTTCGGTTGTAGCGGCGAGTAAGCGCAGACCGCTCCTCCGGCAGTCTAGCTTGAATTACGTTAGGGAAACGACTTGGCCTGCCACAGTGGGGGCATTGCATCATCGAAAGCGGCATATCATGACCGCAGTCTGGCTCAGGGCACGAAATGCGATCGCTCATCGGTGATTCCAGCAGTCCATCACTAGTTCAAAAGTACTGTCTAAACGATACCAATACAATCTGTGCAGAACAAGCCTGAGCTACGGCTAACTACCTGAGGTACAAGGTGTCGGTACCGTTCCAACCACGTTCACCACCGTTGTCACCGGTTGACGAGCCGCCGCTTTTTCGGCCGCTCGAAAACGGGTGGCCACAGTCCAATGCCACTCACTTGTCCGCCTTAGCCGATCGCGAGGACAAGACGTGGTGAGATGGTGTCGGATTCGAGCCCCTATTGACCAACGCTGGGTGAACGGCTAGAAATGCGGACGCTGGTCCAGCCGGATTTGGTGGTCGACATCACCGACCAGATGGATACGAAGCTGAAGATGTTGGGCTGCCATGAAAGCCAGCGCCAGTGGTTGGACGAAACCCAGGGACTGGACGATTATCTGGAGAGCATGCGGCAATCGGGCGCCGAGGTGGCTCGCATCAGCGGCCAATCTGGATGGGAGTACGCCGAGGGATTTCGCCAGCACAGCCATGTCGGCTTTTCCGCGTGCGACCGCAACCTGCTGGCCGAGGTGCTGGGCGAAGTGCTGGTCGCTTGCGTTCAACGCAGATCGTGACGCGACGGTGGTAGGGAACTTGCATGAGTCAACGGATCAGCATCAGCCCGGCGGGACGACTCCGTTTGGAAGCAGCGGCAGACGAGTTGCCTGAGCTTTCGCCGGCCACCGCCAAGGCGTTACAAGCCGCGTTTGCGAAATCGTCGTTGATGGGGATGCTGTATCTGGTCAGCGAGGGCTTGACGCACGATCTTCCTGCCTCGTTGGTGTTTTGGCGAGATTGGTCACGAAATATGCTGGAGCGAATGCGTCAAGCCGGACAGGAGCCTTTGGCCGTCTGGCGCGAGCTGGAGCCGCCGGACGAATCGATCTGTGACGATCTGTTAGCGGAAGCTCCGCCGATGCGCGGCCTGGAGTACTTGACCGTCCCGTTGTTGCAAAAGTACTGGCGTGAATTGCGGGATCTGGTGGTAACGCGCGCTGCGGCCTGCCCGGACGGACCGGCCGCGTACCTGGAGGGTCTGAATCCGCTGTGGCATTTGCTGGGGCGAGTCACGTTTCATTTGGCGGAAAACAAGCGGGATCCGGATCTGCCCTTCGCATTCCTGGCCACCTACACCCATCGCTTGACCGAGGGCAAGCTGCGGCATTTGCCGTTAGGCCAGGCGTTGCGGGAATACGCCGGTGCGAACAACCAGCACCAGTTGAACGCGTTGCTGGCACCGGTTCGGAAGGCAGCGGAGGACAGCCCGCTGGTTCGCGAATTGCTGGAAACCAAAGCCCTGTTTCGTCCGCAGGCCTGGTCGATCCCGCAAGCTTACCGGTTCCTGAAAGAAGTTCCGTCGCTGGAGCAAAGCGGTTTGGTGGTGCGAGTGCCGGATTGGTGGCGGACGCGTCACACGTCGCGACCCCAGGTCCGAGTGCAGCTCGGTCAACGTCGGGCCTCACGATTCGGTTTGGCGAATCTGTTGGATTTTTCCGTGGACTTGTCCATGGGCGGGGATTCGTTGAGCGACCAGGAGCGGCGACAGTTGCTGGCCGCCAATGCAGGACTGATCCTGCTCCGCGGACGCTGGGTCGAGGTCGACCCGCAACGTCTGCAACAGGCGTTGGCTCACTGGCAGCATTTGCAGGAAATAAGTGCCGATGGGATCAGTCTGGTCGAAGGCATGCGCCTGCTGGCCGGCGCGCCGCTGGATCAACCTGCGGAAGAAGTGATCCAGACCGATTGGTCCACGGTAGTTGCCGGTGACTGGCTGCGCGAAACCCTGCAGCAGATCCGTAACCCGGCGACCATCCATGGTTGCCAGCCCGGTCAGAAATTGCAAGCGACCCTGCGACCTTACCAGGCGGAGGGAGTACGCTGGCTGTGGTTCATGACACGACTGGGGTTGGGCGCCTGCCTGGCGGACGACATGGGCTTGGGGAAGACCATCCAGGTGATCGACCTGCTTTTGCAATCACCCCAAGAGTCTGGAAAGGGCGCGAAGGCTCGCGACGCGAAAGGCCCACGGGCGACCAGTTTGTTGGTGGTCCCCGCCTCGCTGATCGGTAACTGGCGGCAGGAATTGCAGCGTTTTGCGCCTCAGTTGCGAGTCCTTTATGCCCACCGCTCTGAAATGGAAGCGGCTGACTTGCAGCGTGTGGCGGCCGATCCCGCGAAGGCGTTGGCCGACATCGATCTGATGATCACCACGTATGGCCTGGCCCGGCGCCAGCAGTGGTTGCGTGATTATCGCTGGGACCTGGTGATCTTAGACGAAGCCCAAGCCATCAAGAACGCGGCTTCCGCTCAGACCCGCGCCGTCAAAAAGATTCCGGCACGCGCGCGGATTGTCATGACCGGTACGCCGGTCGAAAACCATCTGGGCGATTTGTGGTCGATCTTCGATTTCTGCTGCCCCGGCCTGCTGGGCTCTGCCCGCCAGTTCCAAAGCTACGTCAAGCGACTGAATCAGCAGCAAGATGCGCACGCCTACGGCAGCCTGCGGCGACTGGTTCGCCCGTACATCCTTCGCCGATTGAAGACGGACCCTGACATCGTGCCGGACCTGCCCGCCAAAACCGAGATGCTTGCCGAATGCCGGTTATCTAAGAAACAAGCCGTTTTGTACGAGCAGCGGGTAACCGAGCTATCACGGCTGTTGCAGGACAGCGATGGTATGGCGCGGCGCGGATTGGTGCTGGCAACCCTGATGCAGTTAAAGCAGATCTGCAACCATCCCGCTCAGTTCTTGAATAATGATGCTTTTCATCCCGAAGATAGCGGCAAATTCCAACGTTTGTCAGAGATCGGAGAAACGATCGCCGAACGCCAGGAGAAAGCTCTGGTCTTCACTCAATTTCAGTCGTTGACCCAGCCCCTGGCGGAATTCCTTCACAGCGTCTTTCGCCAGCCGGGCTTGGTGCTGGACGGGAAGACCCCGGTGCGGAAACGCCAGCAGGTGGTGCGCCAGTTTCAGCAGGACGAAGGACCTCCGTTCTGTGTCATTTCGATCAAGGCGGGCGGCAGCGGTCTGAATTTGACCGCCGCGTCGCACGTGATCCATTTCGACCGCTGGTGGAACCCGGCGGTCGAGAATCAGGCCACCGATCGCGCCTTTCGCATCGGCCAAAAGAAGAATGTGCTGGTCCACAAATTCGTTTGTCGAGGAACGTTGGAGGAACGCATCGCGAAGATGATCGATGAGAAACAGAATTTGGCTGACCAGATCCTGGACCAGAGCAGTGAAAAGCTGTTGACCGAAATGAGCGACGAGCAACTATTGAGCTTTGTCAGCCTGGATTTGAATCGTGCGTTGACCGCCGATTAAGACTTAACGCGAACGGGGTCGGGAGTCGTTTTCGGGCAACGATGCAGTGGGTCCCGCGCGCCGAGCGGGACCAGCTTTCCGGCGGGCATTTG